>JBDSSV010000469.1:0-12816 GCA_039928535.1 Burkholderiales bacterium | reverse complement strand
ATGTGACCGATCATCCGTGCGACGCGCAGGCCCCGCCGCGGCTTGACGCCGTATGCATGGAAGTTGCCGCCGTGGAATTCGGGATCGGTCAGGATCGCCTGCCGCGCCACTTCGTTGAAAGCGATGTTCTGCGCCGACAGGTTGGGCGCGCACGCTATCACCAGCGCGTGACCGAGGCGATCGGGATACTGGAGCGTCCATGACAGCGCCTGCATCGCACCCAGGCTGCCGCCCATGACCGCGGCAAAGCGCCGGATTCCCAGCTGGTCCGCGAGTCGGGCCTGGGTAGTGACCCAGTCTTCAACCGTGACGAGCGGAAAATCGGCGCCCCACGGTTTGCCTGTCGCCGGATTGATCGACGAGGGCCCAGTCGAGCCGAAGCAGCCGCCCAGGTTGTTGACGCCAATGACGCAAAACCGGTTGGTATCGAGCGGCTTGCCCGGGCCGATGAGGTTGTCCCACCAACCGATATTTTCCGGTTCATTTGCGTAATGGCCGGCCACGTGATGCGACGCGTTCAGCGCGTGGCACACCAGCACCGCGTTGGTCGCGGCGGCATTAAGCGCACCGTACATTTCATACGCGAGCACATAGGCGGGCAGCGTCGCGCCGCTCTTCAACACCAGCGGCTCGGCGAACCGCGCGTTGAGCGGGGTGACCGCGCCTACCGAAAATGGATCTGCCGTATCGCTCATAAACGAAAAAACCCGGTCCGCTTGCGCTAGTCCCGGGTTGTCTTCCTCTTTAGCCGGATTTATTAGGCGCCCGCAAGCTGAACTCAAATCGGCGCACAAAAGCTGCTACAACCTTACAGCGTGACGGCGGCAGTTGTCAAATATCCATCAGCCCGAATCGGCTTCGTCACGAGCTGCGCGCCGGCGGCGCGGCAGAGCAATTTCGCCGCGCGCGCGGGAGCGGCCGTACTCGCGCATTTTGGCGGTTATGAAGTCGCGTGTGGCAGCGTCGAGCGCGCCGGCGCTGACGGCGAAACGCCGGCGCACCATGCGGTGCGGAAAACGCCCGCCAGCCACCAGCATCGGCGACATGCGGCCGAGCCGGCCGCCGTCGCCGCCATCAACCGTGTTGTGGAGGAACCCATGCTCGCGATGCCAGGAGAAAGCGCGCTCGCGTCCGCGCACGTCGTAGCACAACTGAAAACTTACGATTGCGCCGTCGGCGGCATGCCAGGTATACAGGTCGAAAAATTCGTCCTGGTACCAGCGGCGGTTGAGACTGGGCCGGTCCTGCCTGACTCCCGGGATTTCGCGCAACATCACTTGCCCTCTACGCGTTCAGAGCAACAAGGACTGCAGTCCTTGGCGGCGTTGCCGCTCATGCATTCAGGCGCTCCAGCATAGCACGCAGCTTGTCGGGATCGTCGGCGCGCAGCATCTTGCCGACTTGCGGGATGATGTCGCGCAGCCGTGACTTCAGCACGCGCTGCTTGACTTCCAGCAGGCGCGCCGGATGCATCGACAGCTGACGCAGTCCGAAGCCCAGCAAGAGGCGCGTCAGCTGGACGTCGCCGGCCATCTCGCCGCATAACGCGATCGGCTTGCCCGCCCTGTTGCACGTCTTGATGATATGCGCGACGAGATTCAGGATCGCCGGATGCAGCGGGTCGTACAGGTGCGACACTGTATCGTCGGTGCGATCGATGGCCAGCGTATATTGAATGAGATCGTTGGTGCCGATCGACAGGAAATCGAGCTTGCTGATGAACGTATTGATCGCCAGCGCGGCCGCCGGAATTTCGATCATGCCGCCGATTTTGACCTCGCGGTCGAACGGAATGAACCGGTCTTCGAGACTTTTCCTGGCCTGCGCGACGTAGATCAGCGTTTGCGTGATTTCCGGCGCGCTCATCAGCATCGGGATGAGAATTTTCAGCTTGCCGTAGTGCGACGCGCGCAGCATCGCGCGCAGCTGCGCGAGGAACATCTGCGGCTCGGTGAGCGACAGGCGGATGGCACGCAGGCCCAGCGCCGGATTAGTGCCGGTGGCGACGGCGCCGTTGATCTGCTTGTCGGCGCCGAGGTCGTAAGTGCGGATGGTGACGGGCAGTCCGTCCATCTCGCGCGCGACGCGGCGATAAGCCTCGAACTGCTCGTCTTCGTCCGGCAGATTGTCGCGGTTCAGGAACAAAAACTCGGTGCGGAACAGCCCGATGCCGGTCGCGCCGTTTTCACGCGCATCCGCAATATCGTCCGGCAATTCGATGTTGGCGTGCAGGTCGACATCGAACGCGTCGAGCGTGGTGGCGCGCGTGTCGCGCAGGCGCTTCAGTTTCTGGCGCTCGAGCTCCCACTGGTGCTGGCGCAGCTTGTATTCCGCGAGCGCCTGCGGGTCCGGATCGACGATGATCACGCCCTGCGTGCCGTCGACTATCAGCAGTTCGTTTTCGCGTATCAGCTGGCGCGCGTGGTGCAGGGCGACGATCGATGGGATGTTCAGGCTGCGCGCGACGATGGCGGTGTGCGAAGTGGTCCCGCCGAGGTCGGTGATGAAGCTCGCGAACAGATGTTGCCTGAACTGGATGACGTCGGCCGGCGACAGGTCGTGGGCGACGAGGATCAGGTTCTTCTCGTCTCCCGCATGCGCGGGCGGCGCGTACCCGGGCTGGCCGAACAGCACTTTCATGAGCCGCTCGACGACCTGGATGACGTCGGCTTTGCGCTCGCGCAGGTAACCGTCCTCGATCTGGTCGAACTGGTCGAGCAGCGCATCCATCTGCACCTTCAGTGCCCATTCCGCGTTGCATTGTTCGGATTTGATGATGTCGCGCGGCGCTTTCGAGAGCGTCGCGTCGTTCAGTATCATCAGGTGCAGGTTGAGAAAGGCGTCGAATTCCTGCGGCGCGTTGGGCGGGATCTGCGTGCGCAGTTCCTCGAGTTCGGCGCGCACGGTCTGCAATGCGGAATCAAAGCGCCCGATCTCGTCGGCGACCTGCTCCTGCGGCACCGCGTAGTGCGCGACTTCCAGCCTGGCGTGGGAGACCAGGTGCGCGTGGCCGATGGCGATGCCGCCGGACACCGGAATGCCGTGCATGGTGAAGCTCATAGGCTGGCGCCGTGAGGGGTGAGGCGGGAGGAGAGAGGCGTAAAGAGCAAAGTGGAGATGAAAGGCGTAACGAATTACGTCCGCGTAACTTGATGCACGCTTTTGCGCCTCCCGCCTCCCGCCTCACTCCTCACGATCCTACTCCCCTTCTCCGAAATAATCGGCAATCAGCCCGGTGACCGCTGTCATCGCGGCTGCTTCGTCGGGGCCGTCGGTCTCGATATTGATGGTTGTGCCTTTGGCGGCGGCCAGCATCATTACGCCCATGATGCTTTTGGCGTTGACGCGCCTGCCGTTGCGCGCGACCCAGATGTTGCTCGTGAACTGGCCCGCGAGCTGGGTGAGCTTGGCCGAGGCACGCGCGTGCAGCCCCAGTTTGTTGATGATTTCAACTTCCTGTTGCAGCATTGTGTAGCTTGAACATGGGTACGCGTATGACGCCTTCACAACCGCCGCTGATGGCCTTGGTGACGATGGTCTGCAAGTCGCGATCGCGATAGGTGAGCACACGTATCAGCATGGGCAGGCTGACGCCGGCGACGGCCTCGATCCTGCCGGAACTCACCAGCTTGGAGGCGAGATTGCTGGGCGTGCCGCCGAACATGTCGGAAAGAATCAGCACGCCGCTGCCGTCGTCGAGTTCCTTTGCCAGCGCGCGCGCCTGCGGCAGCAGCAGCGCGGGATCGTCCTGCGCGGTGACCCCGAGTTGCTTCAGGCGCGGCGGCCGCTTGTTGAGCACATGACTCGCGCAATGAATCAGGCTTTCGCCGAGCGTGCCGTGCGTGACTATGAGTATGCCTATCATGCAGAAAGTGAGGGGGTCGCGGAAAGCAAATTATACTCCCACGCGCTAGGCGCCCCGCGCCGGGACCGGCCTTGCCGCCGGATGTCGACAGGCGCGAGCAACCGGTATCAGTGGCGTTCGACGGCGTGTTCGACCGCGTCGAGCATCATGCCGGCGACATTGAATCCGGTTTGTTCGGCGATCTCCTGAAAACAGGTCGGGCTCGTCACGTTGACTTCAGTGAGATAGTCGCCGATCACATCAAGCCCGACCAGCAACAATCCCTGGGCGAGCAATAAAGGTCCGAGCGTTTCTGCGATTTCGCGATCGCGGGCAGTCAATTCACGCGCGACGCCGGTGCCGCCCGCGGCGAGATTGCCGCGCGTCTCGCCCGGTTTCGGGATGCGCGCCAGCACGTACGGCACCGGCTTGCCGCCGATCAGCAACACGCGCTTGTCGCCGTCGACAATCTGCGGGATGTAGCGTTGCGCCATGATCGTGCGCCGGCCGTAATGCGTGACGGTCTCGATGATGACGTTAAGATTCGGGTCTTTCGCGTGCGTGCGAAAGACCGAGGTGCCGCCCATGCCGTCGAGAGGTTTCAGAATGATGTCGGCGTGCATGGCGAGAAATTCGTGAATCAAGTGCGCGTGGCGCGTCACCAGCGTGGGCGGCGCGAATTGCGTGAAGCGCGCAATGGTCAGTTTCTCGTTGCAATCGCGGACCGCGCGCGGATTGTTGAACACGCGCGCGCCCTGTTCCTGCGCGAGTTCAAGTAAATACGTGCTGTACACATACTCCATGTCGAACGGCGGGTCCTTGCGCATCAGCACTGCATCGAAGTCCTTGAGCGGCGTCGCATGTGCCGCTTCGGTGCGGTACCAGGCGAGTGGATCGCCGGTCAGATGCAGCTTTTGCGCGTACGCCGTCACCGCGCCGCTCTGCCAGACGACGTCATCCTGCTGCAGCGCATATAGCTCATGGCCGCGCGCCGCCGCTTCGCGCATCATGGCGAAAGTCGAGTCCTTGTATATCTTGAAATCGTCGAGCGGGTCGACGATGAAAGCGATCTTCATGCGTGCGTCAAAAGGCGGGCTCAGCCCTCGACCGCGCGGACCGGCGCCAGCGTTCTGGCATCGAACACCGGCTCGGTTTTCTCGAGCTCGATCGCGGCGGCCACCAGCGCGAGACGCGCGACCACGCCATAAGCATAGAAGCGGTTCGGCGGACAATCCGGATCGTCGGGGTCGGGCGAGTAGCACGGTTTCTCGAACGCCAGCGGCTCGAACTGCATGCCGGGCGCGTTCAGGCTCTGATCCTGGCCGCGCGTCCCATGCACGCGGTAAAAGCCGCCGACAACGAAATGATCGATCATGTAAACGACCGGCTCGGCCACCGCTGAGTTAACCGTCTCGAAACTGTAGACGCCTTCCTGCACCAGCACTTCGTGCACTTCGAGGCCCTCTTTGACCACGGCCATCTTATTGCGCTGCTTGCGATTTAGTCCGCGCACTTCGGACGGATCTTTCACCGTCATGATGCCCATGCCGTAAGTGCCGGCATCGGCTTTTACGATCACGAACGGCTCCTGCGCAATGCCGTATTCATTGTACTTGGCCCGTATGTCGTCGAGTATTTCCGACACATAGCCCTCGAGGCATTCTTCGCCTTTGCGCTCGTGGAAATTGATCTTTCCGCACTTTTCAAAATAGGCATTGAGCGACCACGGGTCGACGCCCAGCACCTTGGCGAATTCGGTGGCGACGTCCTTGTAGGCCGCGAAATGGTTGGATTTGCGGCGCATGTACCAGCCGGCGTGCAATGGCGGCAGCACGGTCTGCTCCAGATTCTTCAGGATGTCCGGCAGTCCCGCCGACAGGTCGTTGTTCAGCAGCACCACACAGGGGTCGAACCCGTCGATGGAGAGGCGGTTGCCGTTGCGCTCGATCGGTTCGAGCCGCAGCTTATCGCCGTTCGGCAGTTCGATGTCGGTCGGCGCCGTGACATCGGGCAAAAGGCTGCCGATGCGCACGATCATGCCGGCATGGCGCAGGATTTTCTGTAGCGCGACGACGTTCTGCAGGTAAAACGTGTTGCGCGTATGGTTTTCTGGAATCAGCAGCACGCCGCGCGCATCGGGGCAGATCTTCTCCACTGCGGCCATTGTCGCCTGCACGCACAGTGCATCGAACTCGGGGTTCAGATTATTGAAGCCGCCGGGATACAGGTTGGTATCGACGGGCGCCAGCTTGAAGCCGCTGTTGCGCAAATCGACCGACGCATAGAAGGGCGTCGCGTGCTCCTGCCATTGCGCGCGAAACCAGTGCTCGATTTCGGGCATCGCCGTCAGGATGTTGCGCTCGAGATCGAGCAATGGGCCGGTGAGGGCCGTCGTCAGGTGCGGAACGGTGGGCATGGCAGCTCGCTACTTGGCGGGCGGGTATTGTAGCAAACCCGACCGCTGTCGCTTGTCGGCGGGCTGCTGCCGTTCGTCCGGACTATGGGTCATCGGTGGATTGGTCGGTGTTAGGGTTGAAATTCTTACAGGGGACGGCACTGATGAATCCAAAAATAAAACCTGCGCAGCCTGCGGATATTCCACAACTGGCGGCACTTCTCGACGATCTGTTTGATGTCGAACTCGACTTTACCGCGGACGCTTCGCGCCAGATCAAAGGGCTTGAACTGATGGTCGCTGAGTCCGCCAGAAGCGACCGCCAGATGGTGGCCGTTGCCCGCGATGAAAGCGGCCAGCCGGTCGGCATGGCGAGCGGCCAGATCGTGATATCGACCGCCGAAGGCGCGCCTTCGGTGTGGGTCGAGGACGTGGTTGTGCACGCGGCACATCGCCGGCAGGGGATTGGCAAACAGCTGGTTGAATTCATGCGGGCGTGGGCGAAGGCGCGCGGCGCAAACCGCATGCAGCTGGTGGCCGACCGGGAGAACGCCAGTGCGAATCTTTTCTACACCGCGCTGGGCTGGCAATCTACGCAGTTGCTGGTGCGGCGCCGGAGCATCGAATAGATACGCATTGCATTTCGGGCTGACGAAAAAAATGGGCGCCCGCGGGCGCCCATTTTATTTGCTGCGTAACTGCTTACATGTGATACGCGGATTCGCCGTGCTCGTTGATATCGAGCCCTTCGCGTTCCACTTCTTCGCTTACGCGCAGCCCGACGAGGACATCGGCGATCTTGAACGCAATGAACGCCACTACTGCTGTCCACACCACCGTCAATCCGACAGCTTTCGCCTGGATCAGCAACTGGTCCAGCATCGGGTTGGAACCGACCTTGGCCGTTACCCAGTCGGTAACGAGGCCGGGTCCGCCGAGTTCCTGCGAGTTGAATATGCCGGTTGCGAGCGCGCCGAAGATACCGCCCAGGGCATGCACGCCGAACACGTCGAGCGCATCGTCAGCCCCCAGCAATTTCTTGAGACCGTTAACGCCCCACAGGCACAGCGGACCGACGACCAGGCCGATGACAAACGCCCCCGGGATGCCGACGTTGCCGGCGGCCGGCGTGATGGCCACGAGTCCGGCGACCGCACCGGACGCCGCACCCAGCATCGACGGCTTGCCTTTGAACATCCACTCGGCAAACATCCACGACAGGACTGCACAGGCGGTGGCGAGGAAGGTGTTCATGAACGCGAGCGCCGCGGCACCGTTGGCTTCGAGCGCGGAACCCGCGTTGAAACCGAACCAGCCGAACCACAGCATTGCAGCGCCGATCATGGTCATGGTCAGGTTATGCGGCGACATGGCTTCTTTGCCGTAACCGATACGTTTGCCAACCATGTACGCACCGACCAGACCGGCTACACCGGCATTGATATGCACCACGGTGCCGCCCGCGAAGTCGAGCGCGCCCCACTGCCAGAGCAAACCGGCTTTGGCGTTCAGTCCATCGACGAGCTTGGGATCGGTGTAAGCATCGGGCCCCATCCAGAACCAGACCATGTGGGCCATCGGCGCATAAGCAAAAGTGAACCACAGCACCATGAAAATCAGCACCGCGGAAAACTTCATACGTTCGGCCACCGCGCCCAGGATCAGGCAGCAGGTGATCGCGGCGAAAGTCGCCTGGAACGCGACGAATACGAGTTCGTACATCGGTGTACCCTTGCTGAAGGTAGCGCCCAACGCGAATTCGCCTTTCATGGCGTCGAATGTGCCTTTCAGGAAGAGCCGGTCGAAGCCGCCGAAGAAGGCGTTGCCCTCGGTAAACGCGAGGCTGTAGCCATAGATGCACCAGAGGACGGTGATCAGCGAGAACGTGACAAATACCTGCATCAGCATCGACAGCATGTTCTTGCTGCGCACGAGGCCGCCGTAGAACAACGCGAGTGCCGGTACGCTCATCAGCAGCACCAGGGCGGTACACATTAGCATCCACGCGGTATCGCCTTTGTTGGGTGTCGGCGCGGGTGCCGCAGTTGCGGCTGGCGCCGCGGCGGGAGCTGCCGCCGCCGGTGCTGCGGGTGCCGCGGCCGGAGCCGCAGCGGCGGGGGCTTCAGCAGCCGGCTTTTCCGCGGCCTTGTCCTGCGCGGCGACGGGCATTGCGGTGCCGAAGCTGAATGCGCCAACCAGCGCGAGTACAGTCAGTAGACGTTTCATTTTCTGGTTCCCCTTATAGCGCTTCGGCGCCGGTCTCACCGGTGCGGATGCGGTAAACCTGTTCAAGTTCGAACACGAAAATCTTGCCGTCACCGATCTTGCCGGTGTTAGCCGATTTTTCGATCGCCTCAACCACCTGCTCAAGCATCTCGCTCTTGATCGCAGCTTCGATTTTGACTTTAGGCAGAAAATCCACGACGTACTCGGCGCCACGATACAGTTCGGTGTGGCCTTTTTGCCGTCCGAAGCCCTTGACCTCGGTGACGGTGATGCCCTGCACGCCGATCGCGGACAGTGCCTCCCTCACTTCGTCAAGCTTGAACGGCTTGATGATTGCAGTAACTAGTTTCATGCGGTTCCCCAGGAAAAGGGGCCGGCAGTGCCGGCCCCGCGTTTGAGCTATTAGAAGGTTTTTTGAACGAATACGGTGCCGGTGCTCTTGGCGATATTGCTCGGGTACGGTCCCGTGCAACCCGCGCCGACTTGGGTAAATGCGCCGTATCCGCAGACATCCGAACTGGTCGCTTTGCTGTAGAACGCGCCGATCGTGAAATCCTTCGGCAACGCATAGCTCACGCCGATCTTGTAGTCCTTGTAGCTGTCGACACTGTCGTTGCTGCGCACGACGCCGCCGACGGCCGCATTGCGCGGGTCGGTGCCTTTGTACTTCTGATAGCCCACGTGTAGGTTTACCGTAAAGCCGGTGTCGCCGATCGGCGGGTTGGCGTTCAATTCAAGATAACCCGTGCCGCGCGAATTCGTTACGCCAAAGGTGTGATCCAGCGCGCTATAGGAATACTTGAGGGTGACCCATTTCCAGCTCGGCGCGACATAGAATTCCAGCGTGTCGCCTTTGGGCACGCTATTGGGTGCTGCGGCAGCACTCGCCGCCGGATTAATGCTGCCCGGGTACCAATAGTAGAGTGCGCCGACATCGATCACGAAATCGTTTGGCAGGTTCCACTTGTAGCCGCCATAGAAATCCCATTCCAAGCTGCCGCCCTCGCCGTAGGTGCCGCCCACCGCGCCCGCTGCCGTAGTCGCATTTTCCTTCAACCAGCTGATGTTCGACGCCCACGTGCCTGCGTAAAAACCGGACTCATGCGCGTAGTCGAAACCGCCCTGGATTGCCGGCTTGGTGCCGGTTTGCTTCAATCCGCGAAATATGTATTGGCTGAACAAGCCGACGTTGCCCGTCAGCGTGTACGACGGCTTGGGCTCGGCGGGTTTCGCGTCGGCAGCAGGTGCTGGCGCGGCTTGGCCGAACGCAAAGCCGGGAAGCGCGAGTGCTGCAGCAATCGCGCCAGCCTTGAGTGATTTCTTGAACATGATCATCCCTTTCGTTTGTTAACAAATTTGTCGTTTTGCGAGGGTGCCATCAGCATGTACCGTGCCAACATTCAAGGCATTGATATTTATATAAGAAGTACCATTACGGCGGTACACGCAATAATATTTCCGCACCGAGATGAGGCGTCGAAAGAGGCCGTGCACCAGCATAGTGCTTGGCTTTCTGGTCCTGATTCGTAATGTACGGCACGCCGCTTTTGCTATTCTGACGACCCCATCTGCGTAACTCGGCGCGACTTTGCGCTTCAATTTGAAACTCATTTTTGGGAGTCGGCAATGCTCAACCAACAATTCATCGATGAAATCAGCGCCAAGCTGAAAGACGTTTTCGCGAACTCACCGGCGCGCGACCTCGAAACGAACGCGCGCGCTATGCTCGCGGCGATGTTCGAGCGGCTCGACTTGGTGACCCGCCACGAGTTCGACGTGCAGACAGAACTTCTCGCGCGCACGCGTGAAAAACTGACCACACTCGAGGCGCGGTTGGCCGACCTCGACAGCAAACCCCCGTCTTGATGCGCAACTGTTCTTCGTCTATGACTTAAGGCTTACTACGCGACGGCAGCGTCCCGCGTTAGACCCTGATCGCCACTTTGAGCCGGGTTTTACCGGTCGCCGATGTCACTCGCCGTGTTGTACAGCCGCTCGCTTGCCGGGATGGATGCGCCGCTCGTCACGGTCGAAACGCATCTTGCCAACGGGCTGCCCAGTTTTACGATCGTCGGCCTGCCCGAGGCTGAGGTCAAAGAGGCCAAGGACCGCGTACGCGCGGCACTGCAGAACGCGCGCTTTGAATTTCCGGCGCGGCACATTACCGTCAACCTGGCGCCGGCCGATTTGCCGAAGGAAAGCGGCCGTTTCGATTTGCCGATCGCGCTCGGCATACTCGCCGCATCAGGACAGTTGCCAGGGGACGGCCTGGAGAAATACGAATTTGCGGGCGAGTTGGCGCTGACCGGCGAATTGCGTCCGATACGCGGCACCCTGGCCATGATGTATGGAGCGAGCCGCGATGGCCGCGCTTTCATCGTGCCGCACGAAAATGCGCCGGAAGCCGCGTTAGTCGAGGGTGCCACGGTATACGCCGCGCGCAGCCTGCTCGAAGTCTGCGCGCATCTCGCCGGTCGTGAACCGCTGCAGCGTTGCCGCGATCTGCCGCGAAGACAGACGGAACCCGTTGCCGATCTCGCCGATGTCAAAGGCCAGGGGCATGCCAAGCGCGCACTCGAAATTGCCGCGGCAGGCGCGCACAGCCTGATCATGGTCGGCCCGCCGGGTGCCGGCAAAACCATGCTGGCGACACGCATGCCCGGCATCCTGCCGCCGATGACACAGCTGGAAGCGCTGCAATCGGCCGCTATTCAATCGCTCGGTAGTGCCGGATTCGACGTGCGCAACTGGCGGCGGCGGCCGTTTCGCGCGCCGCATCATACGGCCTCCGGCGTGGCGCTCGTCGGTGGCGGCGGCAATCCGCGCCCCGGCGAAATTTCGCTCGCCATGCATGGCGTATTGTTTCTCGACGAGCTACCGGAATTCAATCGCAGCGTGCTCGAAGTATTGCGCCAGCCGCTCGAATCGGGCCGCGTGACGGTATCGCGGGCGGCGCGCCAAGCGGAGTTTCCCGCCGAATTTCAGCTCATCGCCGCGATGAATCCCTGCCCGTGCGGATACCTCGGGCACTACAGCGGAAAGTGCCGCTGCACGCCCGACCAGGTCGCGCGTTATCGCGGCAAAATCTCCGGGCCGCTGCTCGATCGTATCGACTTGCAGATCGAAGTGCCGGCGGTGCTGGAAAAAGATCTCGTGCGTGTGGCCGGTGGCGAATCCAGTGACGTGGTACGCGCGCGCGTGGAGGCGGCTTGCGGACGGCAGCGCGAGCGGCAGGACAAGCCGAATGCCAAATTATCAACGCGTGAAATTGACAGCATGTGCGTCCCCGATGCCGCCGGTGCGCTGCTGTTGAAGCAGGCCATCAGCCGCCTCGGGTTGTCCGCGCGCGCCTATCATCGCGTATTGAAAGTCGCGCGCACCGTCGCCGATCTGGCGGCCGCCGGGCGCATCGAAAGCGCGCACATTGCAGAAGCGATTCAATTCCGGCGCTTCGACCGCGGCTGAAGCGGGACGACGGCACACGGCTATAATCGCAGCATGACCTCGCCGCGATTGTCTGCGTGTCCCCGCCGGGGTTGACCGTCCAGCAGCAAGCCGACCGCACGACGCTGGCACTGGTCGCCATGCTGGCCGGCCTCGCCACGCTCGGCCCGTTTGCGATCGATACCTATATGCCGTCGTTTCCGGCCATGGGACGCGCGCTTGGCACAACGACGCTCGAGATCCAGCAGACGTTGTTTGCGTACATGCTGCCGTTCGCCTTCATGATGCTGTTTCACGGCGCGCTCACGGATTCGTTCGGCCGGCGGCCCGTGATACTCACCGGACTGCTGGTGTTCGCCGCGGCATCCATCGGCTGCGCGCTGGCGCAGACCCTGCCGCAACTGCTCGTATGTCGCGCGTTGCAGGGCATGTCGTCTGGCACCGGCATGGTGGCGGGGCGCGCGATGATACGGGACATTTATTCAGGGCATCAGGCGCAACGCGTGATGGCGATGGTGACAATGACCTTCGGTCTGGCGCCGGCGGTCGCGCCGGTCATCGGCGGCTGGCTTGAAATAGCGTTTGGCTGGCGCGCGACTTTTGTTTTTCTCTGCCTGTTCGCGGCGCTCCTGTACTTAAGCTGTTACTACCGGCTTGCCGAGTCGCTGCCGCCGGAAAAACGCCAGCCGTTTTCTGCGAAGCCGCTGCTGGTCAATTATTTCAAGTTGCTGGGCAGCGTGCGTTTCGGTCTGTTGTCATCAGTGCTTGCATTCAATTTCGCCGCGTTTTTTCTCTATATAGCGTCGGCGCCCGCGGTGATTTATCAGTTGCTCGGTCTGGGCGAAAATGAGTTTGCATGGTTGTTCGTGCCGGGCATCTCGGGCGTCATCGCGGGGGCGTTCCTGTC
>JBDSSV010000468.1:0-3269 GCA_039928535.1 Burkholderiales bacterium | reverse complement strand
CAACACGCATACAGCAAAGCCGGCTATATATTTTTCTGGACTTGGCATATCCCATCCTTCCATCGTTAACGGAGTGCTGTGAATGGCTAGTCTGCGCGCATTCCCGCCGCCTTCGCGACTTTCGTCCATTTCGCCGTCTGCGCGGCGAGAAAAGCGCCGAACTGCTCGGGCGTGTGACTGGAGAGGTCGGTGCCCTGCGCCAGCGCTTTCTCCTTGACTTCGGGGTTGTCGTCGATCTTGTTGAACTCGCGGTTCAACTGCATGACGAGCGGTCGCGGCAGCCCGCGCGGCGCGAGTATGCCGTTCCATGCCGTCACGTCGAAGCCGGGCAATCCCGATTCGGCGACGGTCGGCAGATCCGGCATTGCCGCGGTACGCTTCGCGCTGCCGATAGCGATGCCCCGCATGCGGCCGCTCTGGATCAGCGGCACGCACGGCGGCAGCGAGAGGAACGCCATCTGCGTTTCGCCGGCGATCAGTGAGGTAATGGCCGCGCCGGTACCTTTGTACGGCACGTGCGTGATTTTGACGCCCGTCATCAGCTTGAATAGTTCGCCCGCCAGATGCGCGGTCGCGCCGGTGGTGCCGCCCGCATAGTTGAGCTCGCCGGGGCGCGCCTTCGCGTAGGCGATGAGTTCCTGCACGGTCTTCACCGGCAGGTTGACGTTGGTGACGAGCACGCTGTTCGTCAGCCCCATGAAGGCGACGGGCGTGAAATCGCGCAGCGGATCGAAGGAGAGCTTCGCATGCAGCGTGGCCATCAGTGACTGCGCCAGGTTCGCGAGCAGCAGCGTGTAGCCGTCGGGCGCGGCATGCGCGACGGTCTCTGCCGCGATCACACCGCCGCCGCCCGGCTTGTTGTCGACAACGATTGTCTGCCCCATGCTTTCGGTGAGGCGTTGCGCGAACGCGCGCGCCAGCGCATCGGTCGTGCCGCCGGGCGCCGACACCACGACGAGACGGACCGGCTTCACCGGATAGTTCTGCGCACCCGCCGCACTGGCAACGCACCATGCGTACGCCAGCAGAAACAGACGAGCGTGCAACCTCATTCCCAGATTCTTTCCGGCAGCGGAAGGCCCTTGAGGTCGTCGGCGGTCAGCTTGCGGTCAGGCTCGATGCCGAAACGCTCCAGCACCGCGCCGAGCTGCCGCACGTGTTGCGCCGCGTGCCACGCCGAGCGCTCGAACACTTCATGCAGTTCCTGCTGGCCGTAGGAAGTCGGCACGATCTGCGCGAACGAATTATTTTTAGCGCCGTCCCACCAGTTGTGCAGTTGCGCGATCACGCCTTCACCGTACCGCGCGATTTCGTCGCCGGTTTGATATTTATTTTCATCGGCGGCCGGCACGTTGGTGTTCGCGGGCGAGTATTCGATTTTCCCGGTCACCGCCTTGAGATAGGCCTCGACGATGTAGAACACATGCTGGCCGAGGGTGCGGATCGGGCGGTCGCGGTTCTCAACGGCCGACTCGTTGATGCGCTCAGTCGGGAACTGGCGCATGTAGCGCTGCGCCGCCTTGAGCGCGACGACCCATTTTTCAAGGATCTCCTGCGGCGGCAGGCGCGAGTGCCCGGTGCTGACGCCGACGAACTTCGCCACATCTTCGAGGCTCTGCCCCATCACGAACTCGGTGCCGCGCGCGACGACGGGCAGATTGCGCACGCCCAGCGCCAGCAGCCGGTCGCGGCCGCCCGGCGTGTTGATCACGTCGACCGCTTCGAAATCGATACCCTGCCGCGAAAGAAACTCTTTCGCCCGGAGACAGCTACTTCATCCGGGTTGCGTAAATAATACGTATTGCGCGTTCGATTTGGTGTCCATGCCGCGTCTCCATAATGTTTCGTTGACGTTTACTTGAATTATCGCACGCGTGCTGTCAGCGGCCCGACTCCAGCCAACCGGGCAACTCGCGCGCGGCCGCGGCGCCCTTGCGCGCTTCGTCCGGCTCGAAATCGCCGGCCTTGTGCTGCGGATAAACGAATATCTTGAGCTCGGGCACGCCCATCGCCTTCGCCTGCGCGCGAGCCGCCTTCTCGAAGAAATCATTGACGAACACCACCGTAGGGTGGCCCGCCTTCGTCAGGTAAATCCCGTCGCGCACGGCGCCGGAGGTGCAGGAGCCTCAGGCCCCGACGCCGACCAGCGCGTAATCGGTTTCTGCGAGCAGCTTGTTCGCCTCGACGCGCGGCGCCGGCGCCCACGTGTTAGTTTTATAGACGCGCATGACGCTTGCGGGCTTCAGCGTCTTGCCGATCTCGTCTTCGAGCGCCTTCCAGAACGACAGCGCCGACACGTGCTGATTGAAGATGCAGCCCAGGCGTTTGCCCGCCAGCGTCTCTATTATGCTTTTTGGCTTGGCGGCTATCGTTTCGACTTCGCCTACTGGGTCGAACAATTCGATCGTCATGCCTTCCTCCACAATTTCTTAAAGCAATTTTCTACCGCCGATGAACGCCGATGAGTTCGAAAAAACAAGCAATCCGGTTATGGATAATTTTGCTCATGGCTCACTGTTCATTACCCTTGCATATAAAAGTCACAATTACATCGGCGTTCATCGGCGGTTAATACTGCTCTGAGATTTTTCCTGGGCGGGAAACTCAACCCGCTTGCTCTGCGTATACCCGCCCAGCGCACCCCACCCAGCGCACAACGCGCAAAATCCCGCGCCCGAGCCCCAGCCGCCGCCGACGACTATCGTCAGGTTAGCGGCCTCGCGCACCCACGGCACGCGCGCGTTGTCGTCGTTCTCATCAACCACGTGGCTCCAGTGCATCGGATGCGTTGGCGAAATCGAGCGCCGCGATTTGACTTCGCGCACCGGCCGTGTCGCGCGCTGCATGATGGCCTCTTTAACCTGCGCCTTGCTGAATCCCGCGTCGCCCAGCGCCTTCGCTGTCATCGGCCCGAGCACGATCACCATGTCGCCGCCCGTGATGTTGTTGCTGCCAAGCGTGACGATGGAATCGGCGAGCAGATAGATGACGTCGTCGATCGGGCTATAGCCCGCACCGGTCGCGACCGACATCGGCGCCGTCGTCGCGGTCACCGTGACAACCGTGTCGTCCACCTTGAAACCGCGCTCGACATGTAGCGCTTCCCACGGGTTCGCGTCCTGGTCTTCGGCCATGCAGAAACTGAAATAGCCGGGGTGCCCGATGGTCGTCTTACACGGCTCGCCGGGAAAACCGCCGCCTATGTTCCACAATATAAGGCGCAGCGCACGTCCGATGGTCGCCGCCGCGCGACAGCCGTGGCCGAGCGC
>JBDSSV010000467.1:0-2981 GCA_039928535.1 Burkholderiales bacterium | reverse complement strand
CAGACTACGCTCAACAGGACAAGCGTCGACGCTATCGACAGGCGGATTCGTGGCATTCCGGTTCTCCTCATGGCGCGATCGGCCAAGTATAGCAACCACTTATGTTCTATGCGAGTTAGCCCGCGTGGATCACAAGGGGCATTTTTTTATTAACGAGCGCGGAGAAATGCTTTGAGCCTTACGCAAGCAATTCGCGCAATACATAAGGCAGAATTCCGCCGTGCTCGTAGTAGTCGACTTCGATCGGCGTATCGATGCGCAGTTTCAGCGGCACTTTCTGGGTCTTGCCATTCTTGCGCGTGATCGTCATCGTCACGTCCATCATCGGCGTGATGCCCTTCTCGACGCCGGTGATGTCGATGATTTCCGAGCCATCGAGCTTAAGCGACTGCGCGGTCACGCCGTCCTTGAACTGCAGCGGCAGCACGCCCATGAACACGAGGTTCGCACGGTGGATGCGCTCAAAGTTGCGCACGATCACGGCTTTGACGCCGAGCAGTTGCGGGCCCTTGGCCGCCCAGTCGCGCGATGAGCCCTGGCCGTATTCGTCGCCGCCGAAAACTACGCTCGGCACGCCGTCCTGCTGGTAGCGCATCGCGGCTTCGTAGATCGAAACCTGCTCGCCGCCCGGGTGATGGATGGTGACGCCGCCTTCGGTGCCGGGTACCATCAGATTCTTGATGCGCACGTTGGCGAACGTGCCGCGCATCATCACTTCATGATTGCCGCGGCGCGCACCGTAAGTGTTGAAGTCAGCGATGCCGACGCCGTGTTCCTGCAGGTATTTGCCGGCCGGTGAGGCGGCCTTTATGCCGCCCGCGGGACTAATGTGGTCGGTAGTGATCGAGTCGCCGAAAATTCCGAGCACGCGCGCGCCCTTGATGTCGGTCACTGTGCCCGGCGTCATGCTGAAGCCGTCGAAGTAGGGCGGGTGGCGCACGTACGTCGATTTTTCGTCCCACTGATAGGTTGCGCCGATCGAGGTCGGGATCTCGTCCCACATCGGATTGCCTTCGCCGAATGCCGAGAAGATCTTTTTGTACATGGCCGGATCGGTCGCATATTTCATGACGGCCGCGACTTCCTGCGTCGAGGGCCAGATGTCCTTGAGGTAAACCGGCTCGCCATCCTTGCCGGTGCCGAGCGCGTCCTTCGTCATGTCGATGTCGACCGTTCCCGCGAGGCCGAACGCGACGACGAGCGGCGGACTCATCAGAAAATTCGCGCGGATGTTCTGATGGATGCGCGCTTCGAAATTGCGATTGCCCGACAGTACCGCGGCAGCGACGAGGTCGTTCTTGCTCACGGCTTCGTCGATATGCGTTTCGAGCGGCCCGGAGTTGCCGATGCAGGTCGTGCAGCCGTAGCCGGCAACGTAGTAGCCGAGTTGCTCGAGATAAGTCAGCAGGCCCGCGTTTTTCAGATATTCGGTGACGGCCAGCGAACCCGGTCCGAGTGAAGTCTTCACGCGCGGATGTGGCTTGAGGCCTTTTTCGACTGCTTTCTTCGCCAGCAAGCCTGCTCCCAGCATGACGCCGGGATTGGACGTATTCGTGCACGAAGTAATCGCTGAAATCAGCACGTCGCCCTGGCCGACGTCGATGCCGGTCTGGCTCGTCGGCACGCGCTTGTTCATCTCACGGGCCTTGCCGTAGCCGCCGTCGGTGAAAGGCTTTGCCATGAGTTCCTTGAACTTGCTCTTGACCTCCGTCAGCTCGAGGCGGTCGTGCGGGCGGCGCGGGCCCGACACGGCGGGCTTGATCGATGACAGGTCAAGCTCGACGACTTCGCTGTAATCGATGTCGCCTTTTTTCGGCATGCCGAACATGCCCTGCGCCTGGTAATACGCCTTGACCGCGGGCACGCTATCGCCACGGCCGGTCATGCGCAGAAACTCGCACGACATTTCGTCGACCGGGAAGAAGCCGCAGGTGGCGCCGTATTCGGGCGCCATGTTGCCGATAGTCGCGCGGTCAGGTATCGGCAGCGACGCGGCGCCCAGGCCGAAGAATTCTACGAACTTGCCGACGACTTTCTTTTCGCGCAGCACTTGCACGATACGCAGCACGAGGTCGGTGGCGGTCACGCCGTCCGTCAGTTGGCCCGTCAGATGCACGCCGACGCAATCGGGCTCGAGAAAGTACATTGGCTGGCCGAGCATCGCGGCTTCGGCCTCGATGCCGCCGACGCCCCAGCCGAGCACGCCGAGGCCGTTGACCATTGGCGTGTGCGAGTCGATGCCAACGAGGCTGTCGGGGTAATACATGCCGTCTTTGTGCCAGACGACCTGCGACACGTACTCGAGATTGATCTGGTGGCAGATGCCGTTGCCCGGCGGAATGATCTCGAACGTATCGAACGCCTGCGCGCTCCACTTCAGGAATTTGTAGCGCTCGCGGTTGCGCTTGAATTCGATTTCCATGTTTTTCCTGAGCGCATCAGCGGTGCCGTAAGCGTCGACCTGCACCGAATGGTCCATGATCAAATGCGCGGGGCACAGCGGTTCGATGATGGCGGGGTCTTTACCCTGCGCTTGGGCGGCTTCGCGCATGGCGGCGAAGTCGACCACCAGCGGCACGCCCGTCATGTCCTGCAACAGGACGCGCGCGACGACGAATGGCACTTCTTCGCTGCGCGCGCCGTTGGGCTTCCAGCCGGCGAGATTCTTCAGATGCGCTTCGGTGATCTTCCTGCCGTCGAAATTGCGCAGCGCGGATTCGAGCACCACGCGCAGGCTGACCGGCAGGCGCGAAACTTTGGCCACGCCCGCCTGCTCAAGCGCCGGCAGCGAATAATATTTGCCCGACAGGCCCGCGCCAAAGCTGAATTCCTGCAGCGAATTGAAAAGATTGTGGCCCATGCAGAGTGCTCCTAAGAGTGCCTAACACAATGAAATACGTGATGCGCTGTCACGATTTTGGCTCAGAACGCGAAGCAAGACACGCGACTTGGTCATTCTAAGTAAGTGGCTTGCGACAATG
>JBDSSV010000466.1:0-2626 GCA_039928535.1 Burkholderiales bacterium | reverse complement strand
CCACCCCGGCATACCCGGATAGACCGATACGCATGCTGCTGCCGTACCCGCCGGGCGGCAACACCGACATACTCGCGCGTTCGGTGGCGCAACGCATGACGGAAAGCTGGGACAAGTCGGTGGTCGTCGACGCACGCGGCGGAGGCAACGGCATCATTGCGACGGAAATCGCCGCCAGATCCGCGCCCGACGGCTACACGATATTCGTCGGCTCGACGCGCGAGATGTCGGTGATACCCATCCTGACGCCCGACGTGTCGTACAACGTGCAGCGCGATTTCGCGCCAGTTACCCAGGGAACCATTACGCCCATACTGCTCGCCGTTCATCCATCGTTTCCCGCGAAAAGCGTCAAGGACGTCGTCGACTATGCGAAGGCGAATCCCGGCGCCTTGTCGTATGCAACGCCGGGTGTCGGCACCTCGATGCATCTGTCGGGGGAACTGCTCAACATGCTGGCGGGTGTGAAAACGGTGCATGTGCCGTACAAGGGCGGCGGCCCGGCCGCGCTGGCCGTGCTCGCGGGGCAGGAATTGAAATTCGGCTATCTCGGCATGGGGCCGGCGATCCCGCATGTGAAATCGGGCAGGCTGCGGCCTTTGGCCCTCACGACCGCTACCCGGTCGCCCCTGCTGCCCGACGTGCCCACCATGATGGAAGCGGGCTACCCGGATTTCGATACCAACATCTGGTTCGCGTTCTTCGTGCCCGCGAAGACGCCGAAACACATCATCGCCAAGCTCAACACGGAGCTCAATCGCATCCTGCGCACTAAAGAGGTCAACGATTTCCTGATAAGCACCGGCGTCAACGTCGCGCCCGGAACGCCGCAGGAGCTGGCGCGCGACGTCAAGAACGACGCGTTGAGATACGGCAAGATCATCAAGGCCGCCAACATTCAGTCCGAATAGCGGGAAAACATAGCAGCGGAGGATGCAGTGAGAAAATTGATGTGGATGGGCGGACTGGCGGCGCCGGTCCTATGCATGGCCATGGCGGCAGCGCAGAGTTATCCGAACCGGCCGGTGCGTATCATCGTTCCTTACGCTGCCGGCGGCGGTACCGATCTGAACGCGCGTCCCGTGGCGCAGAAACTGACCGAGCGGTGGGGACAATCGGTGGTGGTGGAAAATCGTTCCGGCGGCAACGCGATGATAGGCACCGATGCGGTAGCCAAGGCGCCGCCCGATGGCTATACGATTCTCTTTCACGCGTCGTCCGAAATCGTCACCAATGTAAGTCTTTTCAAGAAAGTGCCGTACGACCCGGTGCGCGATTTCGCGCCCGTGACGCTGGCATCGACCACGCCGGTCATCATCGTCACGCATCCATCGGTGCCGGTGAAGACGATCAAGCAGTTGATCGCTCTCGCGAAGGCGCGGCCCGCCGCGCTTTCGTACGCTTCCGTCGGCACCGCGAGCCCGCAGCACCTCGCGGGCGAAATGCTCAAGGCAGCGGTGCACATCAGCATGGAGCACATTCCGTTCAAAGGCGCGGCGCCGGCGCTGATCGATGTGCTGGGCGGCCATGTGCCGGTCGGCTTCATTGCGCTGCTGCCGACCGTACCGCACGTGAATTCCGGCAGATTGACCGCACTGGCCGTGACCACGGCGAAGCGCTCGGGCGCATTGCCGGCAGTGCCGACGATGATGGAAGCGGGCTTTCGAGAATTCGAGCTTGCGCAATGGTATGGCGTACTGGTGCCAGCGGCGACACCCAAGGAGATAGTCGCGAAACTCACTGCGGACTTCGTGTGGGCGCTGACGCTGCCGGAGGTCAAGGACCGCTTCACCAAGGACGGCTGCGACGTCGTCGCAAGCAGTGCGGAGCAATTGGCCGCGTATATAAAAACCGAGATCAGCAAGAACGCGCGCATTATCAAGGCGGCGAATGTCAGGGTCGAATGACCCGGCGTCACGGCGGACTCAAACGACAGGACGAATATGCAACTCGCATTCATAGGATTGGGCGTCATGGGTTACCCGATGGCGGGCCATCTCGCCACGGCAAAACATGACGTGACGGTATACAACAGGACGCAGGCGAAAGCTGACAAATGGGTCAAGGCGTTCGGTGGCCGCGCTGCCGCTACGCCACGCGCCGCGGCGACAGGCGCGGACATCGTGTTTTCCTGCGTCGGCAACGACGCCGATATACGCGCGATCACCCTGGGCGCGGACGGCGCATTCCGCGGCATGCAGAAAGGCGCGATTTTCGCCGACCATTCGACGGTCTCCGCAAACGTCGCGCGCGAGCTGGCGAAAACCGCGATGGGCTCCGGCATCGCGTTTCTGGATGCGCCGGTTTCGGGCGGGCAGGCGGGCGCCGAGAAAGGCATCCTGACGGTGATGGTCGGTGGCGATGCGCAGACGTTTGCAACTGCGCAACCGGTGATGGCGCATTACGGGCGCGCGGTCACCTTGATGGGCGCTGTCGGCGCGGGCCAGCTTACGAAGATGGTGAATCAGATTACGATTGCCGGCCTCGTGCAGGCGCTCGCGGAAGGCTTGAACTTCGCGACGCGCTCGGGACTGGATGCGAAAAAAGTGATCGAAGTGATTTCGAAAGGCGCGGCGCAATCGTGGCAGCTAGAGAACCGCGGGCCGACCATGGTCGACGACAAATT
>JBDSSV010000465.1:0-5000 GCA_039928535.1 Burkholderiales bacterium | reverse complement strand
GCCGTCGAACAACGCTTGCGCCGGAGCGGGCGCCGGGTCTTGCGCGCTGATGCCGTCTTGATTCATGTCGTGCCGGGTAGGGGATGGCTATGATTCTGCGTGGCGCGATATGCAGTGTCAAGCGCGGCGCGGCGCGGTCGCGCGCACGGCCTCAATGCAGAAGAGCTTCGACACCCCAGATAGTGGCGACACCCGCGGCTATCAAAGCGACCTGCTGCAGCGAGGCCTGAATTTCGGGCCGGCGGTGCAGGCCCGGAATCAGGTCCGCGACTGCGACGTAGAGCATGCTGGCGGCCGCGAGCGCGAGCAGCGTCGGGATCGAATTCTGCAGCGTCTGCAGCGCAAAATACGCGATGACGCCGCCGACCAGCATGGCAAGGCTCGACGCCGCATTGAACAGCAGGGCCGCGCGCTTGCTGTAACCGGAATGCAAAAGCACGAGGAAATCGCCGACTTCCTGCGGGATTTCGTGGGCGACGATGGCAATCGCAGTGACGACGCCGACTTTAACGTCGGCGAGAAACGCGGCAGCGATCAGGATGCCGTCGACGAAATTATGGAAAGTGTCGCCGACCATGATCATCATGCCGCTGCGGCCGTGGTCGTGCTGCGCCGGCTGCGCTTCGTGCGCTTCGCACTGCTCCTCGTGGCAATGCCGCCACAACACGAGTTTCTCGAGGATGAAGAAAAGCATGATGCCGGCCAGTATGGTGGCCGCGGTTTGCTGCGGGTCGCCCGACATCGTGAATGCATGCGGCAGGATGTCGAGAAAGACCGCGCCGAGCAGCGCGCCGACCGCGTAGCTGATCAGCACCGGCACGTGCGCGGTGCGCGCACGCAATGCGAACACGGCGGCGGCGGCGACGCTGAGGAGGCCGCCGGCAAAACTCGTCGTGATGATCCAGGCTAATACGGACATGAATAATGCGGCAAACGAAAGGCGCGCATTATAAACGACGGGCGGTGCCGCGCCGCTTATTTATCCGGCGGCAACGAGCCAGACCAGCGCCATGGGTTAAGCTCGGCGCCAGCCAGATTAGTGCTGCGTGTCAGACGCTCGGCGCCAGCCAGATCAACGCCGCCATGCGGCCGGTCGTCTTGTCGCGGCGGTAGGAATAAAAGCGCGCCGTTTCGCGAAACGTGCACATGCCGCCGCCATATATCCGCGTTACCCCTTTGCGCGCGAGGCGCTGGCGCGCGAGCAGAAACAGATCGGCCAGCCACTTGTTTTCGCGGTACGGCGTGAACGCTGCGGCCGCGGCGGGATCGCTGCCGATAAACGCGTCGCGCACGTCGGCACCGACTTCGAACGCGTCCGGTCCGATGGCCGGCCCCAGATAAGCGATGAGGTCGGCCGCGGCCACTGCCATGGCGTCGATCGTGTTCTCGACCACGCCCGAGCTCAGGCCGCGCCAGCCGGCATGCGCAACGCCAACGACGCTGCCGCGTGCATCGCACAACAGGACGGGCATGCAATCGGCGACCATCACCGCGCATACCGTGCCGGCGTTGTGCGCATAGCACGCGTCGGCTTCAGTGCCTTCGGCTAAATCATCGGCGCGAACCACGCGCGCGCCGTGCACCTGCCTGAGCCATGCGGGTTCCTGCGGAATGTGCTCGCGCAACTGCGCGCGATTCGCGTGCACGGCTGCCGGGTCGTCGTCAGCGCGCAGACCGAGATTGAACCTTGCGTGCGGTCCGCTGCTGACGCCGCCGTTGCGCGTCGTGATCAAGCTGCGGACCTGCGCGGGCGCCGGCCAGGCCGGAACGATCCAGTCGTGCGGCGCGTTCATGCGGACGAGCGGGCTTCGAGCGCTGCGATCAGCGCGCGCATATCGGCGGGTGGCGGCGCCTGCCATGCGGCAGCTTCGCCGCTCGCGGGGTGCACGAATTCGAGACGCTCGGCATGCAGTGCCTGGCGCGGAAATTCCGCGAGCAGCGCATTGTTGCTGCGTTTTTTGCCGTAGACCGGGTCGCCGACCAGCGGATTGCCGAGCGACAGCATGTGCACGCGTATCTGGTGGGTACGCCCGGTTTCGAGCCGGCAGCGCAGCAAAGTCGCGTCGGTGAACGGCTGCAGCACTTCGTAGTGCGTGATGGATGGGCGGCCGCGCGCGGCGATCGCCATGCGCGTGCGCTGCACCGGATGGCGGCCGATCGGCGCCTCGACCGTGCCGCCGCGCGCCACGCGCCCGTGCACGAGCGCGAGATATTCGCGTTTGACCGTGCGCGCCTGCAGCTGGCGTACGAGGCTGGTTTGCGCCTCCAGCGATTTGGCGACAACCAGCAGTCCGCTGGTTTCCTTGTCGAGACGGTGCACGATGCCGGCGCGCGGCAGCGTGGCGAGTTGCGGCGCATGCGCGAGCAGCGCGTTCAACAGCGTGCCGCTCCAGTTGCCGCGGCCGGGATGCACGACGAGGCCCGCGGGCTTGGCGATGACGAGCACCGTGGCGTCTTCGTGCACGACGTCGAGCGCGATTTCTTCCGGCGTCGCGGCGGTGGTCGACGGATCCGCGACGGGGCAGACCGCGATGTCTTCACCGCCCCACACCTTCGTCCGGGGCAGGACGGCCTTGCCGTCGACCTGGACCCGGCCGTCGCGTATCCAAGCAGCCAGCCGGCTGCGGGAAAATTGCGGCAACAAAATCGACAGCGCCTGGTCTAACCGCTGGCCCGCGCAATCCGGCGGCAGCACGAGGCGCAGCGAGGCGGCGGCAGGCGGGGATGCGTTATAATTTGGTGTTTTCTGCGCGAGGGTCATGGTATGCGTTTCAGTTTAGCTTTTATTGTGGCGCTGTGCGTGGCCGGCTGCGGCCTGCTGCCCGCCGTGAACGACGACGAAACCAAGGGCTGGTCGGCTAACAAGCTGTATACCGAAGCCAAGGCCAATCTGGGCGAGGGCAACTACGAGAAGGCCGTCAAGTACTACGAGAAACTCGAGGCGCGCTATCCGTACGGACGCTATGCGCAGCAGGCGCAGCTCGAAATCGCCTACGCCTATTACAAGGACAAGGACGTCACGTCGGCGCTCGCTGCCGCCGACCGCTTCATCAAGCTGCACCCGAACCATCCTATCGTCGACTATGCGTACTACCTGAAGGGTCTCGCCAATTTCAACGACGATCTGGGTATTTTCGGTTCGCTGGCCGAAAAGTTCACCGGTCAGGACATGACCGAACGCGATCCAAAAGCGTCGCGCGATTCGTTCGATGCATTTCGTGACCTGGTGGCGCGCTTTCCCGACAGCAAATACGCGCCCGATGCGATCGCGCGCATGAACTATCTCGTCAATTCACTGGCATCGCACGAAGTGCACGTTGCGCGTTATTACATGAAGCGCGGGGCCTACGTGGCGGCGGCGAACCGTGCGCAATTTGCACTGAAAACCTATCCGAATGCACCGGCCAACGAGGAGGGGCTGCTGTTGCTGGTGCAGGCTTATGACAAGCTCGGCATGACCGATTTGCGCAATGATGCCGAGCGCGTCATGAAGACCAATTTCCCCGACAGCAAGTACTTGGGTGGAAAAGCTGCCAAAGGCTCACCGTGGTGGCAGATCTGGAACGTCAACTGAGACGACGCTGAGCTGCTGCCGTGCAACTTGCGCGGCGCGGATTGAATATGTTCAGCTTTTGAGTTCCGCGCGATCGCGGAACATTTCCAGCGCTTCAGGATTCGCCAGCGCTTCGATATTCCGGACCGGCCGTCCGTGCACGATGTGGCGCACGGCGAGCTCGACGATCTTGCCGCTCTTGGTGCGCGGGATATCGCCGACCTGCACGACTTTGGCCGGCACATGGCGCGGCGTCGTGTTGGTGCGTATATGCAGTTTGATGCGCTCGGTCAGCGCCGCATCGAGCGCGAGCCCTTCGCGCAGGCGCACGAACAGCACGATGCGCACGTCGCCGGGCCGGTCCGGCGGCCAGTCCTGGCCGATGACGAGACTTTCGACGATTTCATCGAGCTGCTCGACCTGCCGGTAGATTTCCGCCGTGCCGATGCGCACGCCGCCGGGATTGAGCACCGCGTCGGATCTTCCGTAGATGATCATGCCATCGTGCTCCGTCAGCTCGACGTAATCGCCGTGGCACCACACGCCGGGAAATTTCTCGAAATAGGCCGCATGATATTTCCTGTCCTGCGGATCGTTCCAGAAACCCAGCGGCATCGACGGAAACGGCGCGGTGCATACGAGTTCGCCTTTGACTCCGCGCACTGCGTTGCCGTCATCGTCGAATACTTCGACCTTCATGCCGAGTGTCGCGCATGGGATTTCGCCGCGCCATACCGGCAGCAAAGGACTGCCCGTGACGAAAGTCCCCATGATGTCGGTGCCGCCCGACATCGAGGCCAGATTGACGTCGCGCTTGATGTGGGCGTAAACATAATCGAAGCCTTCGGGCGCCAGCGGCGAGCCGGTCGACAGCAGAACGCGGACTGTTTTGAGCTGGTGCGTTTCCCGCGGGCGCAGTCCGGCCTTGGCGATGGCGTCGATGAACTTGGCCGATGTGCCGAAGACCGTCATGCCGGTGGCGTCGGCAAAGTCAAACAGTATGTTGCCGTCGCGCAGGAACGGCGAGCCGTCGTAGAGCAGAAGCGCGCAGCCCGAGGCGAGGCCCGACACCAGCCAGTTCCACATCATCCAGCCGCAGGTCGTGAAATAGAACAGGCGATCGCCGCGCTTGATATCGAC
Organism: Burkholderiales bacterium; assembly: GCA_039928535.1. Lineage (GTDB taxonomy): Bacteria > Pseudomonadota > Gammaproteobacteria > Burkholderiales > SG8-41 > PALSA-1004. The sequence continues at coordinate 307 of JBDSSV010000465.1, read as the reverse complement.
GTGCAGCGCCTGCTCTTTCAGGTGCTGCAGCAACGTGCCGCCCGCGCCGTGCACTATGCATTTCGGCACGCCCGTGGTGCCGGACGAGAACATGATGTAGAGCGGATGGTTGAACGGCAGTTGCGCGAATTCGATGGTGCGCGCCTTGTACGGTCCCATGTAGGCGTGCACGTCGATTGCGCGCGGCACCGCGGCGATGGCCGGCGAGCGCTGCGTGTACGGTACGACGATCACGCGCTCGACCGACGGCAGCGCCCGCGCGATTTCCGCCAGGCGCGGCAGCACGTCGATGGTTTTGCCGTTATAA
>JBDSSV010000464.1:0-9678 GCA_039928535.1 Burkholderiales bacterium | reverse complement strand
GAACTTGCCCATCGCCTTGCCGAATCCAGCGGCAACCGGGAACGTAAGCGCGATGCCGACGGCCGCGCCAAAACCGGCGATCACCAACGATTCACCGAATATCAGCAAGGTCAGGTGCCACGGCCCGAAACCCAGCGCCTTCAGCGTCGCGTACTCGGCCATGCGTTCGCGCACCGTCATCGCCATGGTGTTCGCCATCACCGCCATGATGATGAAAATGACCAGGAACGATACGATCCTGATCGCGACCACGATCGCCTCCACCATCGATACGAAGCCGAGCTGGAACGCCTGCTCGGTCTCGGTCAGCGTTTCCGCCAGCGAGTTCTTGAAAGTGGCATCGACCGCCGCGGCGACTTCGGCTGCGCGATCCGCGCTGGCAAGGGAAATCAGATAAACGCCGACCGAATTCGCACGCCGCGGCGCGTTTTTTTTCATGGTCTCGTTCAGGTAATCCCACTGGAAAAAAAACTGCGACGTGTCAGTCTTGGCTTCCGCTCCGTCGTAGATACCGCGCACCACGAATTCCCAGTTGCCCGGGAATATAGTGCCGCGCAGGCTCACCTGGTCGCCGATCTTGAAACCGTACGTGTCGACGAGCCGACGCCCCACAATCGCGCCTTTGCGGTCGCGCAGGAAGTCGCGCATCTGCTCGGGCGCTACCACGAATTCGGGATAAAGATTGAAGTAGGTCGAGGCCTGCACCGCGAACTGCGGGAAGAAATTTTTCTCGGTCACGTAAACGCCGCCGAACCAGTTCGCATGCGACACCGCGTTGACGCCGTCGATTTGGCGGATCTTGCCAGAGTAGGTCAACGGCAGCGCAAACGTCAGCGAAATGGCATTGCGCGAAACCAGGCGCGTTTTCGACGCCGCTTCCGACCCGGCGTACCAGGCGTCGATCACCGTGCGCAGCAGCCCGAACGCGAGTATGGCGACGACAATGCCGAGCACGGTCAGCCCCGTGCGCAATTTGTGGCGCAGCGCGTTACGCAGGATCAGCTTGAGATAGTACATGGGTCAGGATTCAGGATTCAGGATTCAGGTTTCAAAAATTAAACCGCTCGGGATCCTCAATCCTCGTTCCTCAGCTCTCCCTTGTCGAGATGGCGCACGGTATGCGCTTTTTCCGCCGAGTGGGGGTCGTGCGTGACCATGATGATGGTCTTGCCGAGTTCCCGGTTCAGGCTGTCCATCATGTTCAGCACTTCTTCGGCCGACGCGCGGTCGAGATCGCCGGTGGGCTCGTCGGCCACAAGAATCGTCGGGTCGGTAATGATCGCGCGCGCGATGGCGACGCGCTGCTGCTGGCCGCCCGACAGTTCCGACGGGAAATGCTCCATGCGGTCGGTGAGTCCCACCATCGCCAGCGCCGCAGTCACGTGCTCTTCGCGCTCCCGCCCCGACAGGTCGGTCAGCAAAAGAGGTAATTCGACATTTTCGAAAGCGGTCAGCACCGGCATCAGGTTGTAGAACTGAAAGATAAACCCCACGTTGTGCGAGCGCCAGGCGGCGAGTTCGGCTTCACTCAGCGCGGTTATGTCGATACCGCCCACGCGCAAGCTGCCGCTGTCGGGTTTGTCGATGCCGGCAATCAGGTTGAGCAGCGTGCTCTTGCCCGACCCCGAAGGCCCCATGAGCGCGACGTAATCGCCGGCGGCAATATCGAAGGTGATGTTAGTTAGTACCGGCACGACCTGACCGCCGCGGCGGTAGGACTTGACCAGGTTCCTGATTTCTACGACTGAATCTGCCAATGGATTCATTTGTCGAATGCTAAATTTTGAACGCTGAATGTTGGATGTCGAGTCATAGGCCTAATTCTCGCGGGCGTGAGCAACGTAACATTCAACATTTGCCATTAAACATTCAAGACTCGGCGGGCGGCGCGGACAAGACAGAAACTACTTGCCCGGCAGCGCGATGCGCGTGCCGTCATGCAACTTTTCCGGGGGCCGCAACACCACCCGGTCGCCGGCCTTGACACCGGCGCGGATCTCGATCATTTCACCCATCTTTTCGCCGGTCTCGACCCCGACCTGGGCAACCTTGTCGCCCCTGATCGCGAACACCACGCTTTTGCCGTTGCGCTGCACGACGGCCGCGGGCTGCAGTGCCGTGCGCGCAGTGCGCTCGCCTGCCGGCATCTCCTGCGACAGAAACGATACCTTCGCGCTCATCTCTGGCAATATGCGCGGGTCGAGTTCCTCGAAGCGGATTTTGGCCATCACCGTTGCTTTCGCGCGATCGACCGTCGGCACCATGCGCAGCAACCGGCCGCGAAAACGCACGCCCGGCAACGCGTCGAGCTGGATTTCGCACGGCTGATCCGGTTTGATCTTGTCGAGATTGGATTCCGACACGTCGGCCTCCACTTCTAGCGTCGACATGTCGGCCATTGTCACCACCGCCGCCTGCGAACCCAACGCCGATGAAAACGGCGTGATGACGTCGCCGACGTTGGCATTTTTTGTGAGGACCACGCCTTCGAAAGGCGCGCGGATTAACGTCTGCTCGACGCCCACCTGGGTAGCGCGGTAGTTGGCCTGCGCGACAGCGATCGAGGCGCGATAACCGCTGATCGCCGACCTGGCTTTCTCCAAACGCGATACTGCTGAATCGTGCGCCGCCTGCGATACAAAGTTTTTTGCCAGTAAATCGCGCGAGCGGTTGAAATTGCGCTCCGCCTCGTTGAGTTCCGCCTGCCCCTGCTCGAGATTGGCCTGCGCGACCTTGATGTTAGCTGCCGCCTGCTCCATCGTCGCCGACACGTCACGGCTTTCGAGCCGCGCCAGCACCTCGCCTTGCTTGACGCGCGAACCTTCGCGCACGCCCAGCCATTCGAGCCGGCCCGTCGCTTTCGACGCCACGGCGGCTTTGCGTTGCGCAACTACATAGCCCGTCGCATTGAGTAGCATGAACGATTGCGACGGATACACCATCGCTACACCGACCGGCTCCACTTCGACCGGCGCGTTCATGCCGCGCCATACTGCCGCTGCTGCAATCGCGGCAACGACAACCAGGCCGATCAACCACTTGCGGCGCCGCCGCCGCGGCGTGCCGGCGACGGGCGATGCGCTGCGGTTGATCTTCAGCTTCGAAATGTCGGTTGCCGCCATGATTTATCCAGCGCGGATGCGCGTTGAAACACACCGGACGCGCGCGCAGTAAGGAGTAAAAAAGCGAATTTTATCAGGAGACTGTCGTGACCGCTGCGGAGCTTGTCAGCGAAGCCGGGATTTCGATTTGAAAAAATTACAGTTCAAACTCTGCGCAGAATTCGCGCATATTCGTTATGGTTTCGAGTTGCATGCACGAATGGTAAACGTCATCCGCGCGGCCGCCCCACACCGGTTTGGCCAGCTGTTCGAACTTTTTCTTCACAGCTCCAGGCGCGTGCGGATTGTCCGGCTCGCCGCGCGTTATTGCACAGCGCCCGCGGAAGGTCCGGCCGTCCTTGCACCGGAGATCGAGTTCGACGAGCTGCTGCGCGTGAAACGCGGCCGTGAATTCCGGCACCTCGACCACCTCGACCCGCATAGCGAGATCCATGATGTCTTTATTTGCAAACGCCGCCGCGCCAAAAACATCGAGATCGGCGCGACCGTGATAAAGAATCGTCGCAATGGAAAATGGCGTGGAAAACCGCGTGCCAAACATATTTTTCGGCCGCTTTTCGCCGAGGAACGCGACCATCCGGTAGCCGCGCACGTCGATGCGCTCTATTGCGTCAGGCGTCACGCGTCCGCCCGGCGCCTGACGAAGCGCGTCGAGCAGAGCATCGATTGCAGAATGAATATAGCGGCCGCTCGGATACAGCTTGATATAGCCCTGGGTGAGGATCCAGTCCGCGCCAAGACCGGCGACGACTTGCGCGGGCTTGAAATCGTCGGCGAGCAATTGTCCATATGTCACGCTGGGCGCATCAACGGGCGCGGTAAATCCTGCCTGCACCAACCGCACTGCCATCTGCCCGGTGAAGTTGCCATGCCCGGCGTAGTAGTTGCGCACCGTCGCGCCGTCGCGCATGGTCTGCCGGTTGCCGCCCATGGGCGTTGACGCGGCGATGTTAATAACGGTGCGCATCTGGGCGGCGTCGAAACCGCTCATCCTGCCGACCGCGACGGCGGCGCCGATGACGCCGTAGGTGCCGTGCGGCTGCACGATCGTTTTCATCGCGTAGGCGCCGCCGATGCGGCCGCAGATCTCGTAGCCGAGCATGACCGCGTCAAGAAAATCCGCGCCGCTCAGACGGTGTTCCTGCGCGTGCGCGAGCGCCGCCGGTATCACGTGGACGCCGGGATGGCCGTTGGTATTGAAATTACCTTCGTCGAGTTCCAGCCAGACGCCCGCCGTGGCATTTAACAGCGCGGCGTCCAGCGGATTACAACGTTGGCCGCTGCCGATGACCGAGGCGCGGCCGGCGGCGACACGCGGCAGATGCAGCGCTGCGAGCGCTTTCATCTCCGCCTCCTGCATGCCGGCGGCGATTACGGCCAGCATATCGGCAACGAGGATCTTGCACCGTTCGCGCACCGCCGCGGGGATGTCCGGATGCGCCGTACACGCAAAGCGGCTTAGTGTGTCGAGGTAGTCGGTTGATGCGGTCATATGCAAACTCATTCCGTAAATATGTGCGCTGCCCGGATTATGGATGCCAACCGCAAGGGAGTCGTCGCCCCGGCTTGCAGCCATCGCCATGCCGGAAAACAGCGCTTGCGCACGTTTTTGGTGCAACGCGTCATCGAATGTCTGACGACGGGGTGGTGTATCGTCTTAAATATATGATTATTATATTTTACAAATGTATTTTATTAAATGATAATAAAATGTGCAATGCAACATAATTGATTGGAAAAACGAATGATGGTGCTTGGTATTCTGCCTGGCAGTATGACTCCCGAACTGGGCAATGCCTTGATCGTCATCGACGTCATCGCGGTAGCCTTGTTCGTACTCATGCTGTATTCCGCCAAAATCATCGCCGGTTCAAGCCGCCTCTCCAAGCTGCTGGGACTGCCGATCCTGTTTGAGCGGATCAGGCTTTGGCGCGCCGCGCATAAGAACCACTAGCGCGCGCATTCTTATCAGGTCTCCCTCGCCCATTGACCGGCGCGGGCCAGCGCCCTGCCCCACTCCGCCATCCTGCGCGCAGATTCCTCGCGCGGCATCACAGGTTCGAATACACGGTCCGTTTGCCACTGCGCTGAAATTTCTCCGGCATTTTTCCAGTAGCCAACGGCGAGTCCGGCAAGGTAGGCAGCGCCCAACGCGGTCGTTTCGAACACCTTCGGCCGTACTACACGCACGCCGAGCACGTCCGCCTGAAACTGCATCAGCAGATCGTTCTGCGTGGCACCGCCGTCCACCCGCAGTTCGGTCAGCTTGATGCCCGCATCCGCTTCCATCGCGTGCAGCACATCGGCAGTCTGGTAGGCAATGCTCTCGAGCGCCGCGCGCGCGATGTGAGCGGCGCCGGACCCGCGCGTCAGGCCGACCACGGTGCCGCGCGCATACGGATCCCAATGAGGGCTGCCCAGCCCGGCGAATGCCGGGACGAAATACACGCCGCCATTGTCCGGCACGCTGGCGGCTAGCGCTTCGACTTCCCCTGACGTCTTGATGATGCCCAGGCTGTCGCGCAGCCATTGCACTACCGCGCCGGCGATGAACACGCTGCCCTCGAGCGCGTATTCGTCCACGCCGGCCGTGCGCCAGGCGGTCGTCGTCAATAATTTATTGCGCGACTGCACCGGCTTGCCCCCGGTGTGCATCAGCATGAAGCATCCCGTGCCATAGGTATTTTTGACCATCCCCGGCGAGACGCAACGCTGGCCGAACAATGCCGCCTGCTGATCACCGGCGATGCCCGCGATCGGAATATGCGCCGCAAACACCGCATCAGCCGTTTCCGCAGCGATCCCGCTCGACGCCACGACTTGCGGCAGCACCGCGCGCGGAATATCCAGCAGGCGCAACAAATCTTCATCCCAGTCGCCCGCATGTATATTGAAAAGCAAGGTGCGCGACGCATTGCTCGCATCCGTCACATGCGATTTCCCGGCGGACAGCTTCCAGATCAGCCAACTGTCTATGGTGCCGAACGCCAGCTCGCCGGCCGCAGCACGCCGGCGAGCGCCCGCAACGTTGTCGAGTATCCAGCGCAGCTTGGTCCCGGAGAAATACGCATCGAGCACCAGGCCGGTCTTGCCGGCGAACACCGCCTCATGTCCTGCGGCCTTCATGGCGTCGCACATGGCGGCCGTGCGCCGGTCTTGCCACACGATGGCATTACACACGGGTTGGCCGGTGACGCGGTCCCAAACTACGGTAGTTTCGCGCTGATTGGTGATGCCTATCGCCGCCACATCGCGCGCGCTTATACCCGCGCGCGCGATCGCTTCGGCCGCCACGCCGATCTGCGTCTCCCAGATTTCATTGGCATCGTGCTCGACCCAGCCCGGTTGAGGAAAAATCTGCCGGAACTCTTTTTGCGCGACCGCCTTGATCGAACCTGCGCGATCGAACACGATGGCGCGCGAACTGGTGGTGCCCTGATCGAGCGCTAATATGAAACTCACGCGCGAGCTCGCAGCGCCAGCGGCGGATAGTCGGTGATCAAGCCGGCGATGCCAAGCGCGCGGCAGCGTGCGTGCTCCGCTCCGGTCACCACGCCGTACACGTAATTCAACCAGCCGTGCGCCGACACCGCTGCGAGCACGTCGTCATCGACGATGTTGTAATCCCAGACAATGCTCTTGATCCGTGTATGATTTGCGCAACTGGCCATGATGGCGCCGGCATCAAGCGGCCGGTGGGCAAGCAACAATCCGCAGTCGAGCGAGAGTTCGTCCGCGCACCGCTTCACGATGTCGTGCCTGAACGACGTGACCATCAGCCGGTGACTGCGCTGGACGTGGGCGAGCACCCGTGACGCGACTGGCCACGCCTCGGGATTTTTGATTTCAATGTTCCACAACACGTCGGGAAAACTATCCAGGATTTCGGCCAGGACGGGTACCGGATGGCCGACATCGTCTTCGATCTCGCGCCGCGTCAGCTCCGCTACGGCGCGCCGGCGCGGCGTGACGCGGTCATGCATGATTACCGGCAGTCCGTCACGACTCAGCCGCACGTCCGTCTCGATGCCATCGACGCCACACTCCACAGCGGCGGCAAATGCCGCCAGCGTGTTTTCCGCTGTAGCGGCGTGATAACCACGATGAGCCAAAACAAGCATGCCGGAGCCGGAAAATTTAAAAAGCAGTCATGAGCGTTGGTTAAATCATAGTCGAATACCGCGACTTCCACCGTAATGAGACAGCGCCGGCGCCGAGATAAGCGCATTGACGCACGCATCCCGAACTTCAGCCTGAAGTCGCGTTTTTGCGGCAAAGGCCGTGATTATTCGACTATTTTTATTGATTAAATTCATGTATTATCATTCTTGCCAGTAGTGGTCTTGGACGGAGGAGGGTCCGCTCAGGGGAGAAAAAAACGTGTTTTACGCCTTTTACGTCGTCGCAATCATCATTTTGGTTTTGCACTTCACCGGCTGGCTCAAGCGCAACAATCTTGAGTGGCTCATGCTTGTCCTGGCTGTTGCCGTCTTCCCGGCCGTTATCTTCCTGAAGTAGATTCATTTCCGTTGCCGCACGCATCAAGCGCGTGCCCTCTTTTTGCGGTCCCATGGGGCTGTGCCGCCTGCTCCCTGTCTGCGACTTATGCTATTCCCTCGGGCAGATTTCCTTGGCTATGCAGGTTCCTGCTACTCGCCCTCGCTGCAAAGCGTGCCAAATCACAGAGCCAACTTATATTGCGCTCTGCATTGCCCCCCCCAGGCCGAGCTTGCGGCTCCGCAGTTTTTAGTATAATTTCATGGACTTGGAACTTTTTTTGATACATACTACGCAGATACTCAAATGGTGACTTAGACTACGACCGAGTGAGTAAGGATCTTCCACAATTAGTGTCCGACGAAGAGTTCGATCGGATGTTCAGAGAGCGCAATGATAAAGCCCTGCGCTCGGAACACGATCGCTGGGACAATTCTGCCGTCATCCCGGCCTACGAACCAGGCGATGGCCTGCCCGAATGCGCAATCGAACAGCACTTCCCGCGCATTGCCGAAAAACTCGTGCTGTGCTGGCCGTCCGAAGCATGTGCCATGTATTTGACGAGTCTCATCGTTAACAAGCGCGAAACGCGGCAGGGTTTTCCCAAGGCCGTGCTCGAAGATCTCCTCATGCTGCACTCGATGAACGACATCCTGTTACGCACCGTCAAGCGCACCGCAACCAATCACACGCAAATCCCGGGTCTGCCGCCACGCAGCCGGTAGGACGATGCAGGTTTTGCGATTGACGACCATGGCTTTTTTGCATGACGTCCGGGCTTCCCGATTTAACAACGCTCCGGCAACTGCAGCATTCGCGCGCAGGCAGGCCCGTGCGCGCACCTCTGCGGGCATTGCACATTTTATTGACATGTCACATTCCGCTCCCTAATATTTCAGTGTTCGCACTCAGTCATTTCAGTGGCCACTTCCTCCGCTCATCAACCCCGCCCCGTCGCGCCGGCAATTCCATTGCTGACCGATCGCGCGTACGAACGCGTCAAGCACGACATCATCACGTGCACGATCGCGCCCGGCATCGAAATATCGGAGCCGCAACTGTGCGCGCAGTACAAGCTGGGCAAAGCGCCGGTGCGCATGGCGCTGACGCGTCTCGCGCACGATGGCCTGCTGCGCGCCATCCCGCGCCGCGGCTACATGGTCACACCGATCACGTTGAAAGACATCCAGGACGTTTTTGAACTGCGCCTGATGCTGGAGCCCGCGGCAGCGCACATGGCCGCCGGCAGGGTCGACACGCAGCGCCTGCGCCTGCTCGACGAAGCTTGCCGTCACGGCTATCAATCCAGCGACATCAAAAGCATTACGCGTTTTCTCGAAGCCAATAAGGCATTTCACGTCGCCATCGCGCAGGCGACGGGCAATGGCCGGCTCGCCGGCATGATTGCGCAGCTGCTCGACCAAATGACGCGGCTACTGCATCTCGGACTCGGCCTGCGCAACCGCTCACAGGAGATGCAGCACGAGCATCGCGCGCTGGTCAAAGCGCTGTCGCGCGGCGATGGCGAAACCGCCGAGCGCATCTCGCGCGAACAGATCGAAGCGGCGCGCAGCATGGTGCTGTCCGCGATCATGACCAGCAATACAGTGATGAACCTCGCGATTACCAGTGAGCGCGGCTGACGGGTTGTTCGCGGGCCCGGTGTCTAGGCGCCGACAACACAAACGGAGAACGCAATGAAAGCAGTAGTGCTCAGGCAACACGGCGCAATCGACGGCCTCGAATATGTGACCGACTTTCCGGATCCGCAGGTGATCGACGGCCACGTCGTGATCCGCGTTGGCGCGACATCATTCAATTACCACGACATTTTCACGGTGCGCGGCATGCCGGGCATCAAAGTGCCGATGCCAATGATTATCGGGCTCGACATTGCGGGCGAAATTGTGGAAGTCGGCACCGGCGTCAACGGATGGAAGACGGGCGACCGCGTGCTCGTTAACCCGCTCAACAAGAAAAAAGGCCTGATGGGGGAAATGATGCACGGCGGTCTCGCGGAAAAATGCCTCGTAGCCGCGGACCAGTTGATCCGCATGCC
>JBDSSV010000463.1:0-8716 GCA_039928535.1 Burkholderiales bacterium | reverse complement strand
CCCGACATCCAGTAGCGCAGGATCACGCTGAACAGCCAGCCCGGCCTGGCGAGCACTGCCGCCGTATTTTTCCGGTTGTAGTTGAACGGCACCGTGTAGCCGTTGCGCACGTTGTATTCGCGATTGGTGCCGACCGGCCCGTCGACAGTCACGATGAGCGCCTCGAAGCCGGCGTTCTTTGCGCGTTCGACCAGAATGTGCGACATCTTCACATCCGACCACATGTAAAGTTGAAACCACAGTGTGCCGCCAACGACCTTGGCGACTTCCTCCATGCTGGTTTGCGACCCCGTGGCGAGCGTGAACGGAATATTGGCCGCCTTGGCAGCCCGCGCGAGCTCAAGCTCGCCCTTGTAATAGAGCATGCCGGCCGGGCCGGTCGGCGCGATGCCGAGCGGCATGTTGTGCTTTTTGCCGAAAAGCTCGATCTCCTGACTGCGCTTGGAGACGTCGACCAGCACCCGCGTTTTCAGCTTGATCCGCTCGAAGGCGGCGCGATTGTTGCGCAGCGCGACCTCGTCCTCGGTGCCGCGATCGACGAACTCGAACAGCCACTTCGGCAGGCGCTGCTGCGCCATCCGGCGCAGATCGTGAATGTTGAGTGCGTCTTCCAGATTCTCGTTGAACACTGTTTTCCCCTTCTCTGAAGTTCTGTTTTAGTTTTGCGCAAGATTAAACCATTCCGGTCCCTCTGGGAAAAGCGAGATCGGCGGACTCAGCGCGTTGCGCAAAGCGTTCGTGGCCGAGTAACCGCTGCAGTGTCCCGCGGGCGCATGCGAACGACTGCGGTCGCTTCAAACGCAAGCGCGTTGCTGCTACCATAGCGGCACTTCAACTCCCGCTAGAAGCAAGAAGACATGTCGGTTGCCCAGCAAAAGTGGGGATTTGGGTTACCGGACCAGGCCGACCATCGGCCCGCCCCTTCAATCGAAGGCGCCGCCGCCGATCAGCGGCCGTTGCAGCATCTTCGCGGCGATATCGTCGGCGGATTCACGGCGGCCATGCTGTCGATCCCCGTCAGCATGGGTTACGGGCTGCTCGCGTTCTCCGCGCTGGGAGAAGCCTACGTCCCGCAGGCCATCCTCGCCGGGCTCTATGCGCCGGTGTTCGGCTGCCTGGTCGCGTTCCTGCTCGGCGCCAACACGACGATGATCTACTCGCCGCGCAGCATCGTCACGTTCCTTATCGGCTCTCTCGTCCTGCACAGTCTCGCGGCCTCGAACCTGCCTGCATTGCACGCCGCGCCCGCCGCGACGCTGTTCGTGCTCTCCTTGCTGCTGGTCTTCATCGCGGGCTGCTTTCAGACGTTGTTCGGCCTTATGCGCCTCGGCACGTTCGTCAAATACATACCGGCGCCGGTAATCGCCGGCTTTCAGAATGCGGCGGCAATCCTGATTTTTCTCTCGCAACTGGAAGCCATGTTCGGGTTCCGCTCGCACATTTCCTTCGGCGGGATCATCTCGCAGCTGGCGCTGATCCAGCTGCCCACGTTGTTTGTCGGCGTGCTGACATGCGCGGTGATACTGCGCGGCTCGCGCCTTACCAAGCGCATACCGCCGACGATACTGGGGTTGATCGTCGGTGTCTTCTCCTACTATGTGCTGGTCGCGCTCGGGCTCGGCGGGCAGTTGTCAGCGACGCTTGCTAACATTCCGCTCGCTTGGCCCGACGCGCACTACTTCGCCGATTTTGTCAGGATAGGCACCGACGCCGGTTTCCTGGCTGTGATGCCGACGCTGATTGCGGGCGCCCTGAGCCTTGCCGTCGTGGCCTCGCTCGACGGCATGTTGTGCGCGCGCCTGGTCGAGATGGACTCCGGCAATCGCGTTGAAAGCAACCGCGAATTGATCCGGCTGGGTGTCGGCAACATGGTATCCGCCGGTTTCGGCGGCATAGCCAACGGCATCAATCTCGGCTCGAGCTTCGCGAATCACCGCAGCGGCGGGCGCACGCGCTGGTCGGTGCTCGTGCACGCGCTGGTTATTCTGGCGACGATCGTCGCGTTCTCGCCGCTGGTCAGTTACCTGCCGCGCGTCGTTATTGCCGCGATGCTGGTGGTCGTCTCGATCCAGCTCGTCGACCGGTGGACGCTGCAGATACTGCAGCGGATCCTCAAAGGCGGCCTGCCGGGCGCGCGCAGCATGCTGCTCGACCTGCTCATCATTGCGGTGGTGACGACGGTCGCCGTGAGCATGAATATCGTTTTTGCGGTCGGCATCGGCGTCATCGTAACGATGCTGTTCTTCCTGTTCCGCATGAGCAAATCGGTTATCCGCCGCAGCTATCGCGGCGATGCCGTCCACTCGCGCAAAACACGCGAGCCGCAACAGGCCGAGCTGCTCGCCGTCCACGGCTCCGAGATTCTCGTGCTCGAGCTCGAAGGGCCGCTGTTTTTCGGCACGGCGGAAAATCTGGCGGCCCAGATCGAAGCGGCGCTGCAGAAAAAGACTTTGTACTTGGTCCTCGACATGAGGCGGGTCAACGAGATTGACAGTACGGGCGCAAAAATCATTTTGCAAACCCACGACCGCCTCACGCGCAACGGCAGATTTTTGCTGGTGAGCGGTCTCGAGGAGCGGCCGCGGCAGGAGAGTTTCCTGCGCGATATGGGCGTGCTGGCGGCCATTACCCGCAGCCGCCTGTTCCACGATACCGACCTCGCCATCGAATGGGCGGAAGAGCACCTGATCCTGCGCGAAATGGGCGACACGGAAGTGGGTGCGGAGTTTCCGTTTGCGCGGCTCGACGTGTTTGCGCACATGAACGAGACTGAGCTGGCCGACTTCAAGGCTGTGCTCACCCGCCGCACGTATCGCAAGGGCGATGTCGTCTTTCGTGAAGGCGAAGCCGGCAAGGAGCTGTATATTATTGCAAAGGGCACCGCGAGCGTTCGACTGGGGATGCCGGGCACGGACCGCGCGACGCGCCTGCTCACGTTCGCACCCGGCACGGTATTCGGCGAAATGGCGTTGCTCGACGAAGAGGCCCGCTCGGCAACCGTCGAGGCCGACGAAGACCTGACCTGCTATGTGCTCGGACATGCATGTTTCGTCGAAATGACGGAGCGCCATCCGCTGGCCGCGATCAAGCTGCTGGCGAATCTCGGGCGCGAACTGGCAAGCCGCTTGCGGCGCGCCAATCGCACGATTCACCAGCTGGCGACGTAGTCGAATTCGACAAGTACCCGAGCGGGGCGCTTCGATGACGTGAACGGCATCGCCGGCACCGAAGGAGATGAACCAGGCCGCGAGCGGGTAATTGCTTTTACTACGATTAGGTTTTCTGCATTCAGCCTCACCGTCAGCGTACCTCGAGGCTTTGAATCAATAATTGAGGGAGCGAATTGCATGAACAATCGACGAAAATTTTTGCGCTCGGCGAGCATTGCTGCATCGGCAGCGGTCGCTTGCGGCGCATTCGGTCGCGCGGTAAACGTACTGGCCGCCGATGCCGGCAACAAATCGTTCGCGGTGACGACAGTGAATCATTTGTCGTACGCATCCGAGAACTACATGGTCACGCGCGATTTTTACGTCGACCTCTTCGGCATGCGCAACGTCTGGGACGACGGCAGCAAGTGCCAGCTCGACTGCGGGCCTCAAGATGCACCGAACAGCTTTTATCTCACGCCGGCGAAGCCGGGCACCGCGCCGGCGGTCGGGCATTTCTCGTTCGGCCTGCCCGATTATTGGAAAGTCGTCGGCCAACTGAAGGATGAGCTGTATCGGCGCAATCTCCCCGGCGTGCATGCCGATGGCGAAGCAGGCTGGTTCGTGAACGGGCCATCGGGATTTGTGCAGCACATCGTGACGGAGAAAGACGAGGCGATGTTTCCCGGCGCTGCTGCGCCTTGCGAAGTAAAGAATTCGGCGAAATGCAAAGACGCGTACGCGGCCGGGGTAAAAAATATCGCGGCGGTACCCAAAGCGAGCGGCAAAGGCTTCAAGGCGCTTTATTTCAAGTACATCGTCCTGCACGTGCCGGACGTGGCGCGCGAAGCGGATTTCTACACAAGCCTGATGGGAATGAAATCCGTGTCGCAAAGAAAAGACGACGTTGCACTTCGCTTTGGCGAGAACACGCTGGTGCTTCGCCAGGCCGGCGCCGACGGCAAACCGTACTGCAATGAATTCGCGCTGGTCGTCGACAACTACGATCAGGCGAAAGTGAAGGCCGAGCTCGATCGCCGCGGCATTGCATCGAAACCGAATCCAGCGGGCGGACTGATGCTCAAGGACCCGAACGGACTGGATGTGGGGGTCGCGGGCAAAGCGTGAAACTGCAGCAATGAGCAGTGGGTAATGGGTAATGGGTAATGCGCGGAATCGCGACGCTCACGGTTGTAGAGGATGTCAATGTGTTCGAATAGCCGGGTGCGCAGCGCTTCTATGCTGTTGTAGCTCCGGATATCTCAACTCCACCTTCAGCCGGGCGAAGAACACCTCCATGACATGTTTTAAGCCACGTTCAACGTGGCAATGATGGAGCTCGGTCAATGCATTTAGCGGGATTCCGCAGTATCCCTGTTAGCCCACTACAACCGGAATATCTCCGATCAAGACATGACCCCGCATGGGCTTTGCGCGCTCGACAGCCCATTCGCAAGCAGTTTGCGGATCGCTAAATGATGCGAGTGGCAGCAGGAATTCTTGCGTTGTAACGTTCCATTGATCGTTCTGTCCAAGCGTTACGCTGAAAACAACGCCACTTTCTCCGATTGTGTCCATTTATGCGTCCTCCATGTTGGCCGGAAACCATAGCTGAAATCTTTCGTTGATTGAAGACGATACAAGTACTGGGCCCAGTTGTATGTTCGATAACGTACACCTTTAGCTGCGAAAACGCCGTATAGATTCCTGACAGAATCTACTGCGATTGTTGCACCCGGTTATTTTCGTCGCGCGCGCCGTCTCCTCCGCGCGCCGGCCGTGAATGAATGGGACGTTTTGATACACCTTTAAAACATTTAATCTATAAGTGCGCAAGCGCACGGTTGTCTGGAGGCAACCCGACGAAAATATCAATACGTTACGCGTACTGGATGCTTGCGCGCGTCGTATCCGCGTCAGGCGCGCTACGACGGAACGGGGCGTCCGTCGACCGTAGCAAGTGTGTGATCCAGACGTTGAATTCCGAGTGTCGGGCCAGCGCCGACTCGCCCTGAAGCCGACTGACACAATCACCCGCGACGAGGAAACATCTGAGATGACTCAAGCTGCGCCCAAGTCTGAAATGCCGAACCTCGGTGCAATCGCGGCGGTGCGCGGCAGCGTGGTGGACATACGCTTCGATGGTCATTTGCCGCCCATCTATTCCTTACTGCGCGCGCGGGAAGGAGAAATCGTCATCGAGGTATTGGCACAGCTCGATGCGCGCCACGTGCGCGGGATCGCGCTGACGCCGACACAAGGACTCGCGCGCGGCATGGCGGTGGAGGACACGGGCGGTCCGCTCAAAGCGCTGGTGGGCAAAGGGATAATTTCGCGCATGTTTGACGTGTTTGGCAACGTTATCGACCGCGAAGCCGCGCCGACCGATGTCCAATGGCGTTCCGTGCATCGGGCGCCGCCGCCGCTCGGACGGCGTTCCACCAAGTCTGAAATATTCGAGACAGGTATCAAGGTCATCGACGTGCTGATGCCGTTGGAGCGCGGCGGCAAGGCGGGATTGTTTGGCGGAGCGGGCGTCGGCAAGACGGTGCTGCTCACCGAGATGATTCACAACATGGTCGGCCAACACCAAGGTGTGAGTATCTTTTGCGGCATCGGCGAGCGCTGCCGCGAAGGCGAGGAGCTTTACCGTGACATGAAGGAAGCCGGCGTGTTGCCGAACATGGTGATGGTGTTTGGTCAGATGAACGAACCCCCTGGCGCACGTTTTCGCGTCGGCCACGCGGCGCTGACGATGGCCGAGTATTTTCGCGACGACGAGCATCGCGATGTGCTGCTGCTCGTGGACAATATTTTTCGTTTCATCCAGGCCGGCATGGAAGTGTCCGGTTTGATGGGACAGATGCCATCGCGCCTGGGCTATCAACCCACCATGGGCACGGAGTTGTCGGGCCTCGAGGAGCGTATCGCCAACACCGATACCGGCGCCATCACCTCGATCCAGGCGGTGTATGTGCCGGCAGACGATTTCACCGATCCGGCGGCGGTG
The DNA here is from genome assembly GCA_039928535.1 of Burkholderiales bacterium. Taxonomy (GTDB): domain Bacteria; phylum Pseudomonadota; class Gammaproteobacteria; order Burkholderiales; family SG8-41; genus PALSA-1004. The sequence goes on along the minus strand of JBDSSV010000463.1, from coordinate 2,557 downwards.
CATACGTTCTCGCACCTCTCCGCGTCCATCGTGCTCTCGCGTAAGCGCGCGAGCGAAGGCCTTTTCCCGGCGATCGACCCGCTGCAATCCAACTCCAAAATGGCCACGCCGGGCATCGTCGGCGAACGGCATTACGCCCTGGCGCAGGAAATCCGGCGCACGCTGGCGCAATACGCGGAGCTCAAGGACATCATCGCGATGCTTGGCCTGGAGCAGCTTGCGCCGGAAGATCGCAAAGTGGTCGGTCGCGCCCGCCGCCTGGAGCGTTTCCTCACGCAGCCTTTCTTCACCACCGAGCAGTTCACTAACCTGAAAGGTAAGCTCGTCAGCCTCAAGGATGCGCTGGACGGTTGCGAGCGCATTCTGCACGACGAGTTCAAGGACACCCCGGAGAGCGCGCTTTATATGATCGGGGCGATCGCCGAAGCGAAGGCAAAGGCGGCATCAGCTCCGGCCGAACCCAAGGCAACAGCCAAGGCAGGCACAAAGCCGACCGGCGAATCCCCGGCGACAACCGCACCCGCGCCGCATCCCAAGCCCCGGGTGCAACCTAAAGCGAAAGCGGAACAGGCTATCAGCGAACATGAATCTTAAGATCCTCCTGCCGTTCAAGGTTTTCGCCGAAAAAACCGATGTGATGCGCGTGGTCGCAGAGACGCGCGCTGGTTCGTTTGGGCTACTGCCGCACAGGCTGGACTGTGTCGCGGCGTTGGCACCAGGAATACTGATATTTGAGACCGCAGCGGAAGGCGAGGTTTGCATGGCCGTCGACGAAGGTGTCCTGGTCAAGACCGGCGCCGACGTGCTGGTTTCCGTGCGCAATGCGATCGAAGGAACGGACCTGGATCAATTGCGCGCGGCGGTGGAGCGTGAATTTCTCAATCGCGACGAGCAGGAGAAAAGCGTGCGTTCGGTGATGGCGAAACTGGAGAGCGGGTTTATTCGTCGTTTCGCCGCCGTTCATAATGAGTGACGAACCCGCAGAGGGATCCACGCCGGGCACGACGGAATTCAGCCAACAGGTGGCCGCGAAGGCGGCGCGTAAGCTCAGTGCGCAACGTCATGTCACGCAGACCGTCTGGTCCGGCCTCGGGATGATGGGTATGGTGGGCTGGTCTGTCGCGGTGCCGACGCTGCTCGGGGCAGCGCTCGGGCTTTGGCTCGACAAGCATCATCCGGGCGGGCATTCCTGGACGCTGACGTTGATGGCCATCGGCCTGGGTCTCGGTTGTTTCAACGCCTGGCATTGGGTGGCCAAAGAAGACAGTGAAATCCACGGGCAGGACGGTAATAACCATGAATGAACCATCGGGTCTCGCCTCCGCACTGCTGGCAGGCGCTTTGCTTGGCATGATGTTTTACGGCGGACTCTGGTGGACCGTGCAGCGGGGCGTCTCGTCCGAGCGCGTGGCGCTGTGGTTTCTCGCCAGCCTGCTGGTGCGCATGGGCGTTGCGCTGGCCGGATTTTACTTTGTCGCGGGCGGCCACTGGCAGCGCTTGTTGCTGTGCCTGCTCGGATTTGTCACGGCACGCGCCGCAGTGACTTGGCTGACGCGGCGGCCGGGAGCTCGCCCGTCCCCCTCGGCGCTGGAGAGCAGCCATGCACCTTAGCCCGGACGGCATCATTTTCTGGCAATACGGGTTTTTGAAACTCAACGCCACGATCGCGTTCACGTGGGGACTGATGCTCGTGCTGGCCGTCGGCTCGAAACTCGTGACGCGCAATCTTTCCACCGGTCTGGAACGCTCGCGTTGGCAGACTCTTCTGGAAATCGTCGTCGCCGGTATCAAACAGCAGATCGCGGAGGTTGGCCTGCGCGCGCCTGAGAAATATCTCGGATTTCTGGGTACCCTGTTCCTGTTTGTCGCCACGGCAAGCCTCTTCACCATCGTTCCTGGCTATGAGCCGCCGACCGGTTCGCTTTCGACCACCGCGGCATTGGCGGTCTGCGTGTTCGTGGCGGTGCCGCTATACGGCATCGAGGATCGCGGACTCGGCGGATATCTCAGGGAGTACCTGAAGCCGACGGTCATCATGTTGCCGTTCAACATCATCAGCGAGCTCTCGCGCACGCTGGCACTGGCGGTCCGTCTGTTCGGCAACATGATGAGCGGGACGATGATACTTGCGATCCTGCTGACCATTACGCCGTTCCTCTTTCCGATTGTGATGAGCGTGCTCGGACTGCTGACCGGCATGGTGCAGGCCTACATCTTCGGCATCCTGGCCACGGTGTACATCGCGGCCGCCACGCACACGCGCAAACCGGCGCCTGAATCGAAAGCCGAGCCCGAGCCCGAAGCCAAAGCGCAGCCCAGGCCCGCAGATTGATTCGACTAGACCAACCACGATAGGACATACCATGGATAGCATGACGCTAATTGCAATCGCTTCAATCGTCACCGCCGGCCTGACGATTGCACTGGGGAGTATCGGACCCGCACTCGGCGAAGGGCGCGCGGTCGCCACGGCCTTGAGTTCGCTGGCGCAGCAGCCCGATGCCGCGGCGACAATCACGCGCACCTTGTTCGTCGGCCTGGCCATGATCGAGTCCAT
>JBDSSV010000462.1:0-2587 GCA_039928535.1 Burkholderiales bacterium | reverse complement strand
ACCTAGGCGCCGATAAAACCCTAAGGCTGCTTAATAGCTACCGTTGAGCTTTGATTTTATCTGCGTTCATCGGCGGTGGTTTCAATGCGTTCATCGGCGGTTACGAACTGATATTTGAGTTTAGTTCTAGTTCGCGCGCAGTTCAGGTCACGCGCAGGCCGCGCGGATGGCGCGCGGCCGAGTCCGCGCCTTCGACGACCGGCGTGCCTTTGCATTGCGTGCGATGCATGACGCGCCGCGCGTTCGGATCGAAAGCATCGCGCCGGTGCATGGCGCAGCGGTTGTCCCAGATCAGGATGTCGCCGACCTGCCATTGATGGTGCCATGACGCCTGCGGCCGCGCCGTATGCGCCCACAGCGCATCGAGCAGCGAATCCGACTCGGCGAGCGACAGGTCATTGATGTAAGCATGCGGCCGGCGGCCGAGATAAAGCGCGTTGCAGCCGGTCTCCGGATGCCTGCGCACGATCGCGTGACTCGGCCCGGGCGTGTCGCGGATATCTTCCTGTCCGGTATAGCCGGGCCGCAATTGGCCGCCTGACGTGTAACGCATGTCGTGCTTGATGGTTTTGCCTTTGACCGCGGCGCGCAAATCGCGCGGCAGCGTTTCGAGGGCGAGATACATGTTGGTAAACCCGGTGTCGCCGCCGAAGGGCGGAAGCTCAAGCGCATGCAGAATGCTCGCGCTTGGCGGCACTTCGTTAAAGCAGCTGTCGGAATGCCACACCGCCTCGCCGTCGCCGAGGCCGCCAATGGCCACGCCGTTCTCGACCACGTTCGAAATCACCGCGAGCTCGGGCAGGTCGCGCGGCTTTTGTCCGGTATGCACGGGTGCCGCGGCGCTCAATGCGCCGAACCGGCGGCCGAACGCGAGCAGATCCGGGTCGCTCAGCGTCTGGCCGCGTATGAGGAGCACGAGATTGTCGAGGAATGCGCGCTGCACTTCCTTGAACGAAACGGCGGCCAGCGTTCTGACATCGCCGCAATCCACGCGCGCGCCGATGGCCGCCGGCATGGGCGTGACCGTGATGGTGCGAGCGATGGCGTGGCGCTCCTTCAGCATGCCGCATTATAGGGGCAGCTGCGCGGGCGCATGCGCACTATGGACAAAAGCCGGCGGCATGCGCATGATGAGGTTAACTAAACGGAGGAACTAGAGATGCGTGCATTGAATCTGACGGCGGCGATTGCCGGTGTAGTGCTGGCGATGCCGGCTGCGGCGCCTGCGGCACAGACGACATTTCCGGAAAAGCCAATTCGCATGGTTCTCGGCAGCGCGCCTGGTTCGGGTCCCGATCTCGTTGCGCGCGCCTTGTCCGAGCGCCTGTTCGGCGCGTGGGGCCAGCGCATCGTCGTCGACGCGCGGCCGGGAGTCGCGGGCATTCTCTCCGCCGACCTTGTGTTGCGCACCGTGCCTGACGGTTATACGTGGATGATCCTGACCTCGCAGCTGCTGGTGGCGACCTCGGTCTATCCCAACGTCAAATTCGACCTCAGCAAGGATTTCTTGTCAGTCAGCCTGATCGGCACCGTGCCGTTCGTGCTCGTCGTCAATCCCGAAATCCCGGCGAAGTCGGTGCGCGAGCTGATCGATTACGCGAAAAAGACGCCGCTGCAATACGGCTCGGCGGGCACCGGCGCGTCCGAGCATCTGTCAGGCGTGCTTTTTACGCGGCTGACGGGCACCGAGATGCTGCACGTGCCGTACAAAGGCGTGGCAGAAGCGCTTGCTGCGACTATGGGCAAGGAAGTTCATCTCACGTACGGCGTCGTGCCCGCGGTGCTCGGCGCAGTGCAGTCCGGGCGCGTGCGGGCGCTCGGCGTTACGGGACCGAAGAGAAACGCGCTGTTGCCCGACGTGCCGCCGATTGCCGACACCGTGCCCGGCTACCAGACGCTCGGCTGGTATAGCGTCGTCGCTCCTGTCGGCACGCCGGAAGCCGTGCTCACGAAAGCATCCGCTGAAATATCGAAAGCGGTGAAGGAACCGCAATTCGGCGAGCAATTGCGCGGGCTCGGGCTCGATCTCATCGGCAGTTCGCGCGCCGAACTCGACACGTTCCGGCGCGACCAGACGAAGCAGATCGGCGCTATCGTCAAAGCCGCGGGCATCACGGTGAAATAGCGGCCGGCGGCCGCTGCCAGGCCGCCCAGCTGATTGGGGAGTTCCAGCACAAGGAGCTCGCGATCGGCAAGCGCATGATCGTTGATCCGTCTTTCTAGGCGGGCTGCGCGCAGAGTTGAAAATGGCGTTCAGCGCAGCTTCGCGCGATACGCCGCAACTGCTTTTTCGAGATCGTCGAGTTCCTCGCACGGCAGGAGGCAGATACCGCGCAGGGCGGCGACGTGCTTTTCCGCATTGGCGAGATCGCCGACCATCAGGTACGCTTCGCCGATGTATTCATGCACGCCGCGATGGCGCGGATCGAGATCTAGCGCACGCTTGTAGTATTTGAACGCGAGGTCGAACTGTTTCAGGTTGCGGTGCGTGTAGCCAAGGTAATTTTGCAGGTCGGCGCTGTCCGGATTGCGCCGCAACGCAACTTCAAATCGGCGCGCCGCCTCCGGCCAGTTTTTTTGGTCCATC
>JBDSSV010000461.1:0-13555 GCA_039928535.1 Burkholderiales bacterium | reverse complement strand
GACGGCGGCGGCGGCGGCGCGGAAACTTGCGCGTCCTTAAATCTGCCGTCACGCATCCGCGGCGCCATCACTAAAAAGACGAAACCGTGCTATCCCTGCTCCGAATATTGTGCGCCGTCGCCGGACTCGTGCCGCTCTGCACCGCGCATGCGCAAATTTATCCGGCCAAGCCGGTGCGCATGATTGTCGGTTTCGCGCCAGGCGGCGGCACCGACGTCACCGCGCGCGTGATTGCGCAGCCGTTGGCGGAGCGGCTTGGCCAGCGCGTGGTGGTCGACAACCGACCGGGCGCGGACGGCGTGCTCGGCACTGACCTCGCCGCCAAGTCACCGCCCGACGGCTATACGATACTGATGGTGAATTCGGGCCACACCGTCAATCCCGGCGTGTTCAAAAAACTTCCTTACGACACGCTGCGCGATTTCGCGCCGATCACGCTGGTCGCCATGATAGCGAATCTGCTCGTCGTGCATCCTTCGCTGCCGGCGAAGTCGCTGGCGGAATTTGTGCGCCTCGCAAAAGCGCGTCCCGGGATAATCAATTACGCATCGGGCGGCTACGGTTCGAGCGGACATCTGGCAGTCGAGCTCTTCAGAAAATACACGCACATCGAAATGACACACGTGCCGTACAAGAGCGGCGGTCTCGTCGCGACGGCGCTGCTGGCGGGTGAGGTTGCCGTGTCGTTCAACACGATACCGTCGCTGATTACGTACGTGAAGGCCGGTCGCCTGCGCACCCTCGGCGTATCCACGCCGCAGCGCTCCCTGAGTCTGCCTGACGTGCCAACCATCGCCGAGCAGGGCTATGCGGGATTTTCCGCGAGCGGACTGGCGGGATTGCTGGCGCCGGCAGGCACGCCACGCGAGGCAGTTGACAGGCTGCAGACGGAAGTCGCAATGCTCATCAGGCAGCCTGCGCTCCTCGAACGTTTCATCACGCTGGGACTGGAACCTGTCGGCAACACGCCTGCGGAATTCGATAAGTTCATCCGCGGCGACGTGGAAAAATGGACCCAGCTCACGCGCGAGCTGAAGATCAATCAGCAGTAAGGAGTTGCCATGGAAAAGCTCGCAGTCGTGAGCCCCGCCGGACTCGCTGCCGTAAAATCAACCGGCATCGCGCCGCGCCTTGCCGATCTGAACGGCAAGACAGTGGCCGAAGTATGGAACGGCGTATTCAAGGGTGACCTCACCTTTCCCGTCGTCCGCCGGCTGCTGAAGGCGAAATTTCCGGACATCAGGATCATCCCTTATACCGAGTTCTATCATCTGCCCGGCAGCGACGTGCCCGCTCAACAACGCGAAGTCGCGCGCGAAATAGTTACCGCGGCGATGGCGAAGGGCGTGGACGCGGTGATCTCGGGCAACGGCGCCTGAGGCAACTGCGCCCCGGCCGCGGCGCGGCCGGCAGCCGAAGCCGAGAAGGCCGGCATTCCCAGCGTCGTCATCACAACGTCCGGCTTCTCTACGCTCGCGCGTTTCACCGGCAAGGCGTGGGGCGTCGATGGCCTGCGCGTCGCCGAGTATCCGGGACCGGTCGGCATCCACGACGAGGACCGCATTTCGCAGAACGTCGAAGCGACGCTGTTCGATGCGATAGTCAACGGGCTGACCCGCGAGCAAGGCGGCCCGGCGTCGCGCAACGCGGTTGCCGACAGCGGCGCGCACGCCATCGTCTGCACCGGCACGACCGACGAAATAAACGGTTTTTTCACGGCGAACGAATGGACTGACGGCCTGCCTTGCGTGCCGCCCACCGTCGAGCGCGTCGAAGCGTTCCTGCGCTTCACGGCGCGCGACCCCGATGAAACGATCGCCGTGCTGCCGTCCGCGAACTTGCGCGCGACGCCATGGAATGTCGCGGTCAACGGCGTCATGGCAGGCTGCCGCCCCGAACACATGCCGATATTGCTCGCCGCCGTCGAGGCGCTGGGCGACGAGCGCTGCTGTCTCGGCAGCCTGGGCAGCACGTCGGGAATTTTTCCCTATATGCTGATCAACGGCCCCATCATCAAACAGCTCGGCATCGAATACGGCGCGCAGCTCGTATCGCGCGGCCCCAATCCCGCGCTCGGCCGCGCGCTCGGCCTCATCGTGAAAAACATCGCGGGCTTTCGCTCCGGCGCGAGCTATATGGGCACGTTCGGCTATCCGCTTGCGTTCGCACTCGCCGAAGACGACGACGCGACGCCGTGGGAACCGTTTCACGTGCAGCAGGGCTTCGACCGTGCGGCAAGCACGGTGACGATAGGCGTTACGAACAACTGGGGCGCCTCGCCCGCGGCTTACGAAACCGCGGACCAGAGCGGCGCCGAGACCGCGCTGCAGCTGCTCGCGCGCGAAATTACGCACAAAACGCGGCTCTTCAATTTCCCGGGCAGCGGCCCGGATGCGGAGACCGTGATGATCACGCTGCTCATGTCGCCATCGATCGCGCAATCGCTGGCAGCGGCCGGCTACTCCAAACAGGATGTCATCCAGCAAGTTTTCGAGAAGACCTGCATGCCGCTGCGCGAATTCGACTGGGTGCTCAAGTACACGGCCATCATGCGCACGACCGCGCGCGAGCGCGCCGAGGCCGGGGTATTCCCGCAGGAATTCATGGGCGCGCCGGACGACATCGTGCGCGTCCTGTCGGGCCCGGATCTGCTGAGCATCATCGTGTGCGGCGATCCGCACCGTAACCGCGTGATGGTGCTGGAAGGCGGCCATACGCGGCCGACGACGAAGGCGATCGTGCCGCCGACAGACTGGGCAGCGTTGCGTTAAGCCGTACGCCTGATATCGTGCGGCCATGGACGGCCCTTTACTTTCACGTTGGTGTGCTGTCGCACAGAACACCGTCCACTGTACGGCAATACTGCCGCGCGGTTAAACTGTCGCCGGACGCTTTATTCACCAATGACCAAATTCGAACAGCTCCAGAAATCAGGCATTCGCCGTGCAGGAACGCCGGCGCGCGGCTTCACGTACAAAAATGCCGACGGCAGCAAGGCGAACGCCGCTGATCGCGGCCGCATTGACGCGCTCAGGATACCGCCCGCGTGGACCGAAGCCTGCATCAATGCGGCCGCGGGCGGTGTTGTGCAGGCGATCGGACGCGATGCGGCCGGGCGCCTGCAGTACCTCTATCATGAGAATCACGTCAAGCGGCGCGAGGCGCAGAAGTTCAGGCGCATTATCAAGTTCGCCGAGGTGCTGCCGAAAATGCGCACGACCGTCGCTTCGCACATCCGGCAGCCCGGCCTCGGCCGCGAGCCCGTGATGGCCGCGATGCTCAGAATACTGTCGACGTGCTTCCTGCGTCCCGGCAGCCAGGTCTACGCAAGCGAAAACGGCAGCTTCGGCCTGGCGACGCTGCGGCCTAGGCACGTCACGGTAAAAAGCGACACGGTCGAGCTCGACTTCACCGGAAAATCCGGCGTCCATCAGGAATATGAATTGAAGGACCGCCACGTCGCGCGCATAGTCAGAAACCTGCTGACACAGCCGTCGCGCGAAGTCTTCAAATACAAAAACGGCGATAACGAGTTCGTCAACGTCACACGCCACCATATCAACGACTATATACGCGAAGTGATGGGCGCCAGGTTCAGTGCCAAGGACTTCCGCACGTGGGCGGGCACGCTGGTCTGCGCCTCGGCGCTTGCACGCACGGGCACCGAAGATCTCGCCAAGAAGACCGCGCGCAAGCGCAGGGTGGTCGCGGCAGTCAAAGAAACCGCGGACGTGCTCGGCAATACGCCGGCGGTCTGCCGCAGCTCATATATCTGCCCCGAGATCATCGACAGCTTCGAGCACGGCAGAATAATAGACAATTACTTCAGCTCACCCGGCCAGTTGCTGGCTTACCGCGGTCAGAAACTGCACGCCGCCGAAAAATCATTGCTCGCGTTCATGAAACGCGGCACGAACGGCGTTCGGGCTTAACGCATCTCCGGAAAGACGCGTTCTTCGTCGAACACGCCGCTCTTGGTGCGCAACACGACGATGCCCCCCATCTGGCCAAGAGATTTACGCAGGATGCCGGCCCGGCTGCCCTCTTCCTTGGTTTTGAACGTGCGCAGAATTTTCATGGTGTCGTCGTGCTTGAGTACCCACTGCGCCTTGGTTTCGTCAAAACGCAGGGTGAATTTCCTCTTCAAGAGCAGCTCCTCTTCCGGTGGATTAACTTGTCGTGGGAACCGTGCGCCATGTCGGCAAAAGCACGAATCAGGCCCTAGCGTAGCATCTGCGCGCGGCAGGAGGCAAATCGGAGGCCGGTAGCCGGTGTCAGGATTCGGCGGCCAGCTTCAGCTTCTCGAGTGCATGCTCCCATTGCCGCGCGATCACTTCGAGCGAACGGCGCGCCTCTTCGAGTTGCGCAGGCTCGAATTCCCAGCGGCGTTCGCGCCCGACTTTCAAGTCACGCACCAGCCCCGCGTCGGCCAGTACCTGCAGGTGCTTGGTGACGGCCTGGCGGGTGATGTGCGTGCCGGCTGTGAGCTGCGCGATCGACAGCGCGCCCCCCGCGCACAGCGCGACGATCAGCCGCAACCGCGTCTCGTCGCCAAGCGCGGCGAACAACGGCACGAAAGTATGCGGCGCCAAGGCCTTCTGCGCGGGCGGCGGCGTGAGCGGCGTGCTACGGGGTGGCGACATGGCGGGCGATATCATTCATCTGTTCGTCCCAGCCGCCGCTGTTCATGCGAAACGCCTGGAGTTGCCGCGCGGACGGGATCTGGTCGAAGCCGGATTCGACGATCGTAAGCCGCGTGCCCGCTGCCACTTCGTGCAGTTCGAATTCGACCAGCGTGGTCGGCTCCTGCGAATAGTCCGCCGCCGGATCGACCGAGTATGGCTGCCAGCGGAAACCAAATAATCTGTCCGCTCCATGGGCTCGATCACGACGTCGAAGACGAGATACTCGTAGTCCGGATAGGTGATTTCCCCCCGCACGCGCTGACCGGTCTTGAAGGTTTTGCCGTGAAGGACGACGCCGAACCAGGCACCGAATTCGCCCGCGTCGGACAGCGCACGCCACACGCGTGAGCATGGCGCCCTGAGTAAAATGTGCCGTTCGATGCGGTCCGTCGATGCAATCATATGCTACCTCTTGGTTGCATATTATTTCCGCCGGGTTAAAAATGCAATATTTATATTGCCTATCTTTCCGCTAACGCGCCACCGGTTCCCGGACAACGACAGCGTCGCCAGCTGTTTCACTTCCCGTCGTTTTTTGAATGAATATGCGCCGATAGTCAGCTTCATAAGTAAGGCAAAGACGAATTGCGCCGAAAATGCTGGGGCGATGATCTCGATCCGCGACGCGATTACAGTAACCGCCGCCGCGGCAGATGGATGTAAGCCGGACAATTAAATTCTTGTAGGATGCCTTAATGGCAATCACAAGTCAGCGCCCTCGCACCCTGCTAGGAAACCACCTGAAAGAAGCCGCCAATCATTCAGGCGGCATAGGCGATACACCGTCGCCAGCCACGATCGCGCGATGCCCTCAGCCGCAGCGCCAGTTCGCGTTCAGGACCACGCCCCTGCCCAGCAGCGCCGGACTCCAATAGACCAGCAAAGTGATACGCAGCGCGGGCATCAAAGATGAGTAACGCCGCTCGAATTCAATACGGTCGGTCGCCGCGCACGAGAATGCGGTAGAGCATGCGGTGCTGGCTGTGATCGAAATCGAAGCCGGCCTTGTGCATCGCTTGCCGGTTGTCGATGATCAGCATGTCGCCGAGCTTGTATTCGTGCGCGTAAACGAACTCGGGACGGATGGCAACCGCGAGCAGTTCGTCGAGAAAGGCCTGCGTCTCTTCAGCGCTCATGCCGAGCACATTCTCGGTCTTGCCCTTGTGGAACCAGATGGCCTTGGTGCCGCGCTCGGGATGCGTGCGTACCAGCGGTTGAATTCTGGGCGGGATTTTCAATTCCTGCTGCTCGCGCAGCACGTCGGGATTAGCAATCTTGAAACGCGCGCTGCTCAGGAGACTGTTGGCAGTCTGCATGCCGCTGACGCGCTGCTTCCAGGCGTCTGGCAACGCCTCGTATGCGGCGCGCATGTTGCAGACCGCCGTCGCCCCTCCCTTGTCCGGTAGCTCGACTGGATAGAGCATAGTGAATTTCGGCGGGCATTCCTGATTGGTGTGGTCGGTGTGCCACGTCGCGTTCTTCGCCACCTTCGCCTGCTTGCCCTCGCTGTCCTTGTGGCGGTTGGACAGCACGCTGACGAGCGGGAGGCCGTCGACGAGATAGCGGCGGTTCTGATCCTCCATCAGCTCGCCGAAGAGCTGCGCGGCCGCTTGATACTGCGCCGCCGTAAATTGCTGGCCGCGGATGACCATCACTGCGTGCTCCGCAACCGCGTCATTGAGTCTTTTACGCGTCGCCGCGTCTACGGGATCGCGCAAATCGATGCCGGTCACCTCCGCACCGATATGCTCCTTGAGCTTCGTGATTTTCATGGTGCCGGTATTTTCCAGTGCGTCCATGCGTCCTCCTCCGGGCAGTCTACTTCAACTTGGCTTCAACATGAGCTTCACCAGCGCATCCGCGCGCGGCTGGCGGTCCAGTTCACGGCAAGTCGAGATGATAGCCTCGTACTGCTTTTCCGGGATCGGCAGACCGGGAACGATGCCGCGGATGCGGCGTGCTTCTTCCTCGAAGTCCCAGATGAATTCACGGCCGGTGCCCTGCAGCGTGTGGCTTTTGCCGTTCTTGGTGAAGATCGTAATGCGCGGGCCGAACAGCGTCATGGTCGGCGACGGAATGATCGTGACACGTTGCGTGAGCGCCATCACCTCGGGCGGATCGTCGTTGCTCGCGGTCTGCGGCGCCCAGTCGCGCAGTATGGGGAAGCCGCGCTTGATCGCCGCGTAGGCGATGTGGTACGCGGTGCTGCCCGCCGTCTTGTTGGTGTCTTCGCGCCGCACCGCGAAGGCCGGGCTCGGGTACTGGGTCTCCAGCCAGTTCACGACGGCTTCGATACGGTCGATGTCCTGGTGCCGAATGTTGTTGTCGGCGCACAATTTCGCAGTCACGTCGATGTGCGCGATGTTGTAGCCCGAAATGGAATAGATACGGTACAGCGTCTCGAGAAAAATCCAGTCGCGGCCAAGATTCTCGCTGATTTTCGCGAGATTCGCCTGCGTGTCGCCCGCAAAGCTGTATGTGAGCTTGCCGTGATTGTTGCCGACGTACGCGTGGTAGAAGCCAGCCTCGCCTTCGAGCACGGTCTCGCCGCCGACGTGGCCCTGGCGGGCGAGCGCCACGGCCAGCATCGCATTTCGCACTGCCGCGCCCTCGCGCAGCGCGCGGCCGCCGCTGCGCGCGCCTTCGAGATTGCCGCTGGCGAGGCTCGCGCACAGCGCGATCGTGCTGTTCATCTGCTCTTCGTCGAGCTTGAGAATCTTCGCGGCCGCGATTGCGCCGCCGAAGATGCCGAAGATCGGGCTCGCATGAAAGCCGCGCGCAGCCAGCGTCGGGATGAAATCGGCCGCGAGCCGCTCCATGACTTCGTAACCCGCCGCGATCGCCGTAATGAACTCCTGGCCGGACGCGCCGGTTTCTTCCGACGCTACCAGCGCCGACGGCGGCACGCTCGTGCCCGGATGCATGAGCATGCGGAAGGTATCCCACTTGCCGCCGGCAAACGCCATTTCGGAATTCGCGAACGCCGCGCCGCCCTTGGTGACCTTTTCGCCACTCACCAGTATGGTCGCGCCGCGTTGGACACCGCTTTCGTCGTCGCTCATAAGTTTGACCGCATCACGACCCGGCTTGGTCTGCGAACCGATCAGGATCGACGACAGGCATTGCAGCGTGACGCCTTTCGCACGGTCTACAACCTCCGGCGGCAGGTCTGCATATTTGAGACCGGTAATCCAGCGCGCGAGCTGGCGGCTGAGGGATGCCATGTATCTATGCTCTCTTGGGATTTAAATTCATTTTAAAGGGCGAGGGCCCGCATCGTGACTGGCCCCCGTCTCGCCTGGCGGTTGCAGTGAAACGAAAAGTGGAAGTCTGATTATACCCAGTTGCCTGTTCGCCCTCCCTGAGTCCTGGGAACAATGGCATCATAGGCACCCGTCTAGGCGTTTCAGCGAAAGGTCCATTCATGAGCGGTGCGAAATTCGCGAGCGAGACATACGAAGTCGCCGACGCCGCGGAAGCCAATGAGCTTTACCAGCGCAACGGCTGGACCGACGGCCTGCCGATCGTGCCGCCGACCGAGGACGCGGTCGCGCGCTGTCTTGCCGCGGCGAATCTCGACGCTGCCGCCGTGATCGGCGTGGAACCGGTGCGCCGCCGCAGCCTGACTGCGGAAAAAGTTGCGATCGCCGCCGTGATGGCGGGCTGCCTGCCGGAATACATGCCGGTCGTCGTTGCTATCGTCAAAGCGATGTGCCAGCCCGAGTACGCGCTGCACGGCAGCACCGCGAGCACCGGCGGCAGTGCGCCGTTCATCGTCGTCAATGGACCGATCCGCCTCGCAATCGGCATGAACACCACGCACAACGCGCTGGCCAATGCTTGCCGCGCCAACGCCACCATCGGCCGCAGCGTGCGCCTGATACTGCTTAATGTTCTCGGCGGCATTCCGGGCCAGCTCGACCGCTCGACACTCGGGCATCCGGGCAAGTTCACTTTCTGCGTCGCCGAGGACGAGGACGACTCCCCGTGGCTGCCATTGTCGGTCGAGCGCGGCGTGCCGGCGGGCACTTCCGCGGTGACCGCACTGCAGGTGGAATCGCCGCACCAGATCATGAACGAGTGGACGCACGATCCGAAGGAAATCCTCGACACCTACGCCGCGGCCATGCGCAGCAACATGCTCACCTATTCGATCTGGGAAGGCAATTACGCGTTCGTGATTCCGAAACAGCACCGCGAGATCTTCGCGGCCGCGGGCTGGACCAAGCAGAACATCCGCGACTATACGTTCGAGACCGCGCGCGTGAAGCGCGGCGCATGGCGCACGGTCGGCAAGAGCGCGGTCGCCGGACGCAAGGATGAAGAAAAAGTTTACCGTGCGCTGCGCTCGCCGGATGATCTGCTCGTGATCGCCGCCGGCGGGCCCGCGGGCGGCTTCGGCGCGATACTGCCGCCGTGGTACGGAAAAAAGTCACTGGCAGTCACCATGCCGGTTGCGGTGTAACCGAATTTATGCAGAATTTCCAAGGAGCCTGAAACCATGACACTCAGAGTACTGGACCCGCGACAGTCCGCGCACGGCGAGGCCCTGCGCATGGCGCCGCCGCTCGCGTCGCTGAACGGCGCGGTGGTCGGCATGATAGACAACGCGAAGATAGGCACCGCGCGGCTCTTCGATTTCATCGAGGAGATATTGCGCAAAGAACACGGCGTGCGCGAGTGCATACGCCGGCGCAAGCCCGACGCCTCGCGGCCGGTGCCGCAGTCCATGCTGATGGAAATGAGTGGAGCGGACGCGGTCCTCTCCGCGATCGGCGATTGAGGGAGCTGCTCGTCGTGCAGTCTGCACGACGCGATCGAAGCAGAAAGGCTCGGCATACCGGCCGTCGCCATCATCACCGACCGCTTCGCGCGCACCGCCGAGGCAGTGAGCGAAGTGAACGGGCTCAAAGGCTATCCGTTTGCGGTGATCGGCCATCCGGTCGCCAACAACGACGACCACGTGCTGCGCGAAAAAGCGCGCGCTGCCGTAAACGAGATCGTTCCCCTGCTGACTGCGCGCAAGGCGTAACACCGGTTACGAGGCTTCGGAAAACCGCCCCATGGTCGGCTGCTCGACCGCCAGGTAGTCCGCGCAAGCCATGTTCACGCTGATCGCATGATCGCCGGCGTTGAAGTTGATGCGCGTTTGCGTCGCCAGCTGCTCGTCGCAATAAGTCCTGAAACCGAATAGCTGACCGAACGGCGGAATGGAGCCCGGCGCGAGGGTCGTCAGCTCCATGACTTCTTCGCGCGTCGCGAAACGCAACCCGCGCAGGCCCAGCGCCTGGCGCACCTGCTTGTTGCCGAGCCGGCGGTCAGCCGGCATCACGAAGAGCACGAAATTATTGGCGGCTTTACAGATCAGCGCCTTGGCGCCGCTGGCGAGAGTCGCTCCGCGCACGCGTGCCGCCTCCTCACTGGTAAACACCGGCGCATGACGCGACACCTCGTACGCGATGTGGTGGCCATCCAGCAAGCGGGTCAAACGATCGAAAACGGTCATCACTACGGATGAAGCAGAATGCCATTAGATCTCGTTCTACGACACGAAGGACAACGGCGTGAGCATGCTGGAACCCACCGCGGAGATGCAGACAAAAATCTCACTGATGCCTGTCGTTGCGCGGATGCAGGCGCGTGGCAAGGTGAGGCCGCGTCAGACCGCGACAGTTTCGTTGTCGCGCACCGCATAGACGTCGGTGATTTTGCTCAACCCCTTGAATTCGATTGCGTTGCCGCAGTCGTCGCTGACGGTCATCAGCATCTGCTCGCGCACGGTGCCTTTTTGCGTGACGCTGGGCTTGTTGATCCAGTGCGCGCCGTGCTGCTCGAGGCGCGTCGCGGCTTTCTGAAAATCCTCGAGCGTCATGACGACGCCGAAGTGGCGCAGCGGCGTCGCCAGCGTGCCGCCGATTTTGCGCCCCTTATCGCCGACCACCTCGTCCGGCTGCAGGTGGGCGACGATGTGATGGCCGAAGAAATTGAAATCGAGGCGCCCTTTGACCTTACGGCCTTCGGGACACTGCAGCATCTCGCCGTAGAATTTACGCGCGCGGTCGAGATCGTTTACGGCGAACGAGAAATGAAAAAGTGTGTTGCTCATGGGAGTGCTCCTGCAGAGGAAATGATATGCCCGCCAAATAGACGCTTGTTCAGTTTCGGCAGGTCGTAATGTTAGCATCCCTGTAAATCCACCGAGGGCCTCCATGAAACCCGCATATCGGTTCTATGCACTATCCGTCTACGTACTGTTTGCGGCCTGCGCTTGGTACGCCGACGCCGCGCTCGCGCAATCGACCGGCGGGCATGATCGCGCGCTGCAAGCTTTCGAAGTCGTGCGCTCCGTACTGCAGCATCCGCGCTGCCAGAACTGCCACATCCCTGGCGATTCGCCGTTTCAGGACGATCAGGAGACGCCGCACGACCAGAGCGTGGTACGCGGCCCGACCGGCCGCGGCGCGCCGGCCAACGAGTGCTCGTCGTGTCACCAGAAAACGAATCTGCCGCTCGCTTACGGCGAGCACGCGCCGCCGGGTTCTCCGGGCTGGCGGCTACCGCCCCCGGAGACCAAAATGGTATTCAACGGCCTGTCCGCGGGCGAACTGTGCCGGTCGATCAAGGACCGCCGAGCGACCGGCGGTAAAAACCTCGCCGCGATGCGCGAGCATATCCGCAGCAACGGGCAGGTCGCGTGGGGCTGGGCGCCGGGAGCCAAACGCGCTGTGCCACCGGCATCGCGCGCGCAAACCGTCGCGGCATTTAAAAACTGGATGGACGGCGGCGCGCCCTGTCCCATGTAGCTGGCGGGCTCTGGTAGCATAATGTCATGTTCACCGAGCATCGAGCCGCACCATGACACGCGCTAGCCGCGCAACGCCACGCACAGCCGTTCGACTCGCAATCGCGATTGCGGGCGCCGCCGGTGCACTGCTCGCGTTGGCCGCCGTGGCTGGCGAGTCCATTCCGGCGGGCCCGGTCTTCAGCGCGGACGAAGTCAGGATTATCCTCTCGCACGGCCCATGGCCTGCGCCCGTACCTAACGATCCGACCAATCGCGCCTCCGGCAAAGCGGACGCCATCGAGTTCGGCACGCGGCTCTTCTTCGATCAGCGTCTTTCCGGCGAAGGCAAAGTCGCATGCGGCAGCTGCCATGTGCCCGAGCGCAACTGGACCGACAATCTGCGGCGCGGCGTCGGCATGACCGAAGTGAATCGCAACACGCCGCCGGTGATCAATCTGCGCGGCGGCCGCTGGTTCGGCTGGGACGGCGGCGCCGACAGCCTGTGGTCGCAAAACCTGCGGCCGATGCTCGACCAGCGTGAGCTTGCGGCATCACCCCACCACGTCGCGCAACTCGTGCGCAACGATGGGCAACTCGCGTGCCGCTATCGCAAGGCCTTCGGCACGCCGCCACCGGCCGACGACGAATCGGTGTTCGTCAACGTCGGCAAGGCGATCGCGAGCTTTCTCGAAACGCTGACCAGCGGGCGCACGCCGTTCGACCAGTTCCGCGAGGCGCTCGCGCGCGGCGATGCACCGTCGTCGTGGAGCTATTCAGAACCGGCCCAGCGCGGGCTCAAACTGTTTATCGCCAAAGGCGCGTGCACGAACTGCCACAGCGGGCCCAATTTCACCAGCGGCGAATTCTTCGCGACCGGCCTGTCAAAATTCGCGCCGCTCGGCAAACCCGATGCGGGCCGCCACGACGGCGCGCTGGCGCTCATCAGGAGTCGATTCAATCTGCTCAGCGCGCATAACGACGACACGTCGGGCACGAGTGCCGCGCGCACGCGAACTCTGGCTGTCGAGAAGCAGAATTTCGGCGAATTCAAGGTCCCGTCGCTGCGCAATCTGGTGCTCACCGCACCCTATGGCCGCGACGGCAGCATAGAGACGATCGCCGAGGTGGTGCGGCACTATGCCAATCTTGATCCCCTCAGGCTGCACGCGAAAGACGGCAAGCCTGCCGTGCCGCTTGATCTCACTGCCCGCGAGCAGACTGACCTCGTCGTTTTTCTTGAATCGTTGAGCACTTTCTCCAATCCGTGGCGGCCGGACGACGGCGGTCAGTGCGAGTAATACCCGCCTGAAGTTCGTCGAGAAGAAAATCCGTTCGCTCCTGAACTGAGCCGCCGTCTTTGCCGCCGGTCAGCATGTCCGCCGCATACGACGTAAAATGGCGCGGGCGGGCATCCTGGATGCCTGTGAAGTTTCCACCGCTATCGCAAATGAAGGAAACACGATGTCCAAGACTGCCCGTAATTTGAGAAACCGCCGCAAGATGCAGCAGACGGCAAAAATGCTGAAGCGCGTCAAGCGCGTCAAGAAAAAAGAACGTAATAAACCCAAGTAAGCCTGACGGGGGGGCATACCCGCTTTTTCCGCGGGTTGCCCTTAGCGTAACGCTGGCGCGACGTTTACTCTAACTCGCGCGTGAGCGGCACAAAGCGCACGGCCAGCGCACTGCGCGAAGTCGTTTTGCCGTCAGCACTTTTCTGGATCACCAGCAGTTCCTGTCCGCCCCACTGCGTGCCCACCGGGATCACGAGCTTGCCGCGGGGTTTCAGCTGCTCGATCAGCGCCGGCGGCACCGCGGGCGCTGCCGCCGTCACCATGATTGCATCGAACGGCGCGTGCGCGGGCCAGCCATGATAGCCATCGGCGCTGCGGGCGCTGACGTTTCGATAATCGAGCGCGGCAAGCCGGGCCGCGGATTCCAGCGCCAGGGCGGCGACGATTTCGACGGTATATACCTCACGCGCAAGCTCGCCCAGCACCGCAGCCTGATAGCCGCAGCCCAGGCCAATTTCGAGCACACGTCCCAGATCGCGCGCATGCCCACCGCGATCCACCCGTGCCAATTCGCA
>JBDSSV010000460.1:0-2507 GCA_039928535.1 Burkholderiales bacterium | reverse complement strand
GGCAAGCCGGGGCCGCATCTCGCGCACATCGTGACCGTCGGGACGATGGACGACAACCACTACGGCAGCAACGACGACAAATTCAACCGGCTCTACGCCTGGCTCGGGGAAAACCGCGTCAAGCTTTCTATCCGGCGCGGCGTGTTGCGCTTCTCGCTGCATCTCTACAACAACATGGATGATGTGGCGCGCATACTTGAACTGACTCAATCGTTTTTGGGCGCCGATAAACACCGATCAGAATGAAAAAAAGAAACGTTCGACACAAAGAATCATGAAAAGAGCCGAAATCGTTTATTTAGTTTTATCTGCGTTCATCGGCGTTCATCGGCGGTTCCACGAAAATGTTCTTGAATCATGAATTACATCGACGCCGCGACCGGGGCGACGTACCCGCTGGACAAACCGCGCTGGTGCGGCGACGGCGGCTCTTATCTGAACCTCGGCGATGCGACGGGGCTAACGCGCGGCGAAATCGATACGTCGCGGCGCTCGGTATGGCGCTACGCGAAGGCGCTGCTGGTCGATTCCGCCGACGCGGTCACTCTAGGTGAGGGCTGGACACCGCTGATCTGCGGCAAACTCGACGGCTTCGCGGTGACCATGAAGCTCGAGTTCATGATGCCGACCGGTTCGTTCAAGGACCGCGGCATGACCACGCTGATTACCTATCTGAAAAACTGCGGCATTACGCGTGTGCTCGAAGACTCGTCGGGGAATGCCGGCGCATCGATGGCGGCGTACGCGGCGGCCGCGGGCATGCAGAGCCGCATCCTGGTGCCGGAGACCGCGTCGTATCCGAAGATCGCGCAGATGGCAGCGACCGGCGCCGACGTGGTCACGATCAAAGGCTCGCGCCAGGACGTCGCCGATGCTGCGTTGCGCTACGCCAAGGAAATGTTTTACGCGAGCCACAACTGGCAGCCGTTCTTTCTCGAAGGCACCAAGACGCTCGCCTACGAATTATGGGAACAGCTTGGCTTCAGGATTCCCGACAACATCGTGTTTCCGGTCGGCTACGGCAGCAACGTGTGCGGCTGCGAGCGCGGCTTTGCCGAACTGAAGCGGCGCGGCGAAATCGACCGCGTGCCGCGCCTGTTCGGAGTGCAGGCTGCGAATTGCGCACCGTACTACAATGCGTTCAAGGCGGGAGTCGAGGAACTGGTGCCGACGGACATCTCGGCGACGATCGCGGAAGGCATTGCATCGTCCAAGCCGACGCGCGTGCGCGACGTGTTGCGCGCCATCAGAAATTCCGGCGGCAGCCTGCTCGCCGTGACCGAGGAAGAAATCGTCTCGGCGCTGGGCGCGCTCGCGCGCCAGGGATTGTATGTCGAGCCGACCAGTGCATCGGCTGCAGCCGGCCTGCGCCAACTTTTCAGGGACAATGCGATCGCCCCGGAGCAAACCACCGTGCTGGTTCTGACGGGCTCGGGCTTGAAAGCCTCGGAGAAAATCGGCCAGCTGTTAAATGTCAATGCGCGCGGCGAGTGACGCGCGCGCGGAATTTTTAGCGGCGACAGGCGCCGACTATTCCAGTTTAAGGTTCGCCGCCTTGACGACTTTAGACCACTTGTCGATTTCAGTCTTGAGCCACGTGCTGAGTTGTTCGGGCGTCATGGTGTAAACCTCGGTGCCCTGTTTGCCCAGGTTTTCTTTCATTTCAGCGGTGCTCAGAGCCTTGATGATCTCGGTGTTGAGGCGGGCCACGATTTCTTTCGGCGTGCCCGCGGCGGCGACGACGCCCTGCCAGCTGCCTGTCTCGAAGCCGGGAAGTCCTGCTTCCGCAACGGTCGGCACGTCGGGTATGGCCGCGACGCGCTTCGCGCTCGATACCGCGAGAAGTTTCAGCTTGCCCGATCTTACGTACGGATAGGTCGCCAGCATGCCGTTGAAGATGGCGTCCGCCTGACCGGAAGCAAGCCCGACGATGGCGTCCGATCCGCCTTTGTACGGAATGTAGGTCCACTTGACGCCGGTTTGCGCTTCGAACGCAACGCCGGCCAGATGCGGCGCGCCGCCTATGCCAGAGACGGCAAAGTTGAGGCGGCCGGGCTTTGTTTTCGCAAGCGCGACCAGTTCCTTTACCGTCTTCACTGGCACCGACGGGTGCACCGCCAAGAGGTGCGGCGAATAGGAAACCATGGTCACCGGCGCGAAGTCTTTGACTACATCGAATGGCAGCTTGTAAATGCTGGGGCTGATCGTGAGTGCACCGAGATCCGCGAGCAGCATGGTATGGCCGTCGGGCGCAGATTTGGCGACCAGGTCGGCGCCGAGGTTGCCGTTGGCGCCGGGCCGGTTGTCGACGACGATGGGCTGGCCGAGCGCGTCGTTTAGTTTCGGGCTCAAGAGCCGCGACAGGATGTCGGAGGTGCCCCCTGCCGGGTACGGCACGACGATGCGCACGGCCTTGGTCGGATAGTTCTGCGCCGATGCGGTGCCAAAGACACAGCATGCGCAACAGGCGGCCGCAATCATTTTGTTCATGTCGTCTCCTCGCCATC
>JBDSSV010000459.1:0-2989 GCA_039928535.1 Burkholderiales bacterium | reverse complement strand
GATGCCATTCCCGAACCCGAGACGTACGGGATGATGCTGGCCGGGTTAGGCTTGCTCGGCTTTGTGTCGCGCCGGCGAAAGCATAAAGGCGCCTGATTGAGTTCGCTGAAAGAACGGGCCCCGCCTCGGCGGCGGTCCGTTTGCCGTTCACCTGAACGTATTCTCGCGAATGGTCGGTGGCTGTGACGATCGGCGCCAAGGGTGCGAATGAAGCTGACGCGCCGCGCCCGTTCAGCTACGAACAAGCCTTTTCCCGCAACACGGGCTGGGTAACACAAGCGGAGCAGCAATCGCTGCGCGGGAAGAAGGTTGCCATCGCCGGTCTCGGTGGCGTCGGCGGCGCCCACCTCATAACGCTGGCAAGGCTCGGTATCGGCTCTTTTAACATCGCCGATTTCGATACGTTCGACATCCCAAATTTTAACCGGCAGACCGGTGCGGGAATGAGTAACCTCGGTCGCAGCAAGACAGACACCCTGAGCGCGATGGCGCTCGATGTGAACCCGGAGCTAAAACTCAATATCTTTGCCGAGGGCGTTAACAGCGGCAACCTCGACGCTTTTTTCAGTGGCGTCGACCTGTATGTCGATGGGCTCGATTTTTTCGCGTTTGCCCCGCGCCGCATGGTCTTCGCCGAATGCGCGCAACGGCGCATCCCGGCAATTACGGTCGCGCCTCTGGGCATGGGCGCCGCCCTGCTGAATTTTCTGCCTGGCGGCATGACCTTCGAAGAGTATTTCCGTTGGGACGGCTGCAGCGAGCATCAAATGGCACTGCGCTTCCTGATCGGCTTGTCGCCGGCCATGTTGCAGCGCGAATACCTGGTCGACCCCGCCACCGTGGATCTCAAGGGTCGCCGCGGCCCATCGACCGGCATGGCCTGTGCGTTGTGCACGGGAATCGCCGCTACGGAAGCTCTGAAAATCCTGCTCAAACGCGGCCATATTGCGGCTGCTCCGCGCGGCCTGCACTTCGACGCCTACCGCAATCGGCTTGCCAGCACCTGGCGACCGTGGGGAAACCGCAATCCATTGCAGCGGCTCGCGCTCGCCATTGCGCAACGGAAGCTTGGTATTATGTGAGCATGCCGGAGGCGACGACTCTCGAAAAAATACTCGATCTCGCACGCTGGGCACCGAGCGGAGACAACACGCAGCCCTGGCGCTTCGAGATCACCGGCGAATACGCGCTGACCGTCCACGGTTTCGACACACGCCTGCACTGCGTCTACGACTTCGACGGCCATCCGAGCCAGATTTCGCTCGGAGCTCTGCTGGAAACGCTGACAATCGCCGCCAGCGGCTGCGGGTTGCGGACGGAAATCTCCCGCCGTATGGATGCCCCGGACGAGCAGCCAACGTTCGACGTACGCCTCGTCACGGACGATGCGCTCTCACGCAGCCCCCTGATCGAGAGCATCACCAAGCGCGCGGTACAACGCCGCGTCATGCGCCGTTCGCCGCTGGACGCCGAACAGAAGTCGGCGCTGGAGGCCAGCGTCGGCGCCGGTTACAGCATCGTCTGGCGCGAGTCATTTGCCGAACGCGTGCGCATGGCGCTACTGTTGTATCGCAGCGCCCGCATCAGGCTGACGATGCCGGAGGCCTTCCAGGTGCACCGCGACGTCATTGAATTCGGGGCAAGATACAGCGAAGACCGGATTCCGGATCAGGCTGTCGGCCTGGACCCGCTGGCAACGTCTGCCATGCGCTGGATGATGAATAGCTGGCCGCGCATGAGATTTTTTAATACCTACCTCGGCGGCACAGTGTTGCCGAGAATAGAACTGGATCTGCTGCCGGGAGTGGCATGTGCAGCCCATTTCGTGATAACTGCGGACACTCCGCCTTCTTCTACCGATGATTTTGTGGCCGCCGGCGCCGCACTGCAACGCTTCTGGCTTACCGCGACTCGTCTGGGCTTATTTTTGCAGCCTGAAATGACGCCGTTGATCTTCAGTTGGTACGTGCGCGCCGGCCGGCGCTTCTCGGTGCTGCCGTCGCTCTGGAATCAGGCCAGCGCCTTGACGCGCCAGTGGCAGGACTTTCTCGGTGCGGACATCATGGAGCGCGCGGTGTTTTGCGGCCGCGCGGGAACCGGTCCCGCTCCTTCTGCGCGCTCGCTGCGTCTGCCCTTGCAGGGCCTTATCATGGCCAAAACAATAATGCAGCGTGCGGAATAAGATTTGCGCGGGCTAATGCACCGATCCGACGACTCCGCCTCGCGCGCGGTCTATCCATTCCTCGGCGCCGCAATTCAGGAAATAGGGATAGAGCGTCCTCTCCCCGGCGCAGTAGCCGCGCCCGCCATGCTGGGCAATCTGGCTTCGCATATATTCAAGTTCGATCTGGAGCAGTACAGCCGGCGCGTTGACGCGCGGACACGTGCGCCGCTCGCCCGCCTCCCTGAAGCCGAGCATGCGCTTGTAAAAACCGGCGTGGCGCGGGTTCACCTCGATGACCAGGCGGGACGAGCCATATACGACATGTGCATACAGATATGCGAGCTGAATCAGCGAAGCCATCAGCTCCTTTGACCCAAACTGCGGGTCTACCGCGAGCTTGGACATCTCGCAGACTTGGCTGCCCGCCGCCCGGAATTCATTTATCTCCTCGGCATAAAGCTGATCGGCGAGCAAACCCTGCGGCGAATCCATGCGTACTGTCAAAGTACCCATGACCTGATGCGCGCCATATGCATCGATCGTGACCGTATCCTCGTCGCGCGTCATGTCGCCCACGCTGTCCGTCAAATAACCCCGCCGTGAATACATCTCCTGAACAAGGCTGGTCGCTTCGCGGTATTCGTTCGCACTGGACGCCCGGCGAACGCTGATTTCGCTGCTTTCCAGCGCACATACCGGCTGGCCTTGCTCCATATCGAGGTGAAAAACGAATTGCCCGCCGAAATCATTCGGCTGCAAATGAGCCCGGGATGTCTCCCGCTGTAAAGTCGTCATCAATTGTTCCTATCTATGGGTGCCTTTGCG
>JBDSSV010000458.1:0-3036 GCA_039928535.1 Burkholderiales bacterium | reverse complement strand
GTACAGCAAACCCATGGACGCATTGTCGAGGTCCGCGCGGCCCGTGGCGCACAGCGCGGCGAGCATTTGCGCGCCGAGCGCTGTGGCCGGCATATAAGAGCCGCACGCGACGCCGGCGCCGAGCGCGAGCTTGATGTCCTTCAGCATCAGGCTGGAGCGAAACCCCGGCGCCAGCGTGCCGTCGAGCAGGCGCTTGCCGTGGTTTTCGAGCACGAAACTTTTTGCAGTGCCGCCCATCAGCGCGTCGCGCACCTTGTACGGGTCGATGTTCATTTTTTTCGCCAGCGCGAATGCTTCAGCGACGCCGAGCATCGTCGCCGTATTCACGAGCTGATTGCACGACTTGCACAGCTGGCCTGCGCCGTTCGCGCCGATATGTGTGAATGTCTTGCCGATCGCCTTGAACACGGGCATGCAGCGCTCCACGATCGCCGCGTCGCCGCCTATCATGCACGACAGCGTGCCGTCGATCGCGCCCTTGGGGCCGCCGCTGATCGGCGAGTCGATGAAATGCGCACCCTTCTCCTGCACGCGCCGCGCGATTTCGACTGTCGAGGTCGCCGAGATCGTGCTGCAATCGATCACCACCGCATCCTTCTTGACGCCATGCATTACGCCGTCATCACCAAACAGCACTTTCTCGACGTCCGGCGTATCGGGCACGCACAACAGCACAATCTCGGCCGCCCGCGCGACACCGGCGGCTGAGCCGCCGTCGGCAGCCCCCGCGGCGATGAGTTCGTCGACTCTCGCGCGGCTGCGATTATGTACGGTGACCTTGTATCCTGCCTTCAGCAGGTTCTTGGCCATAGCGTGGCCCATGATGCCCAGGCCGATGAATCCCACCGGTGTGCTCGTCGTGACTGTCATCTGCTGTTCCCATCGTGGATAAAAAGCGAGTTGACAATCTAGTTGCCTCGCCCACAATACGCAAGCTAAAACGTCCTCACAGACTACCTGCGATGAAAACCAACGCCGACGTGATCAAAGTATTGAATTTACCGGACACGCGCGAGCGCCTTGCGCAACAGGGGATAGTCCTCGTCGGCAACTCGCCCGAAGAGGCTGCGGCGTACGTGAAATCCGAAATCACCAACTGGGCGAAAGTGATCAAAGCCGCGAACGTACGAGTTGATTGAGAGAATCCGGGAGGGCGGAAGATCGTAAATGCGCGAGAGGGTTGATTCCCTTCCCGCAAGGACCTCACGCTCTCGCGACCTCACGACCTTACGACCTCACGGCATTTTATGACTCTTACCG
Source organism: Burkholderiales bacterium (assembly GCA_039928535.1). Lineage (GTDB taxonomy): Bacteria > Pseudomonadota > Gammaproteobacteria > Burkholderiales > SG8-41 > PALSA-1004. The sequence goes on along the minus strand of JBDSSV010000458.1, from coordinate 1,776 downwards.
AACTTCGCTACATCGTCGCCCTCGCGCGCGAACGCCATTTCGGGCGCGCGGCGAAAAAGTGTTTCGTCAGCCAGCCGACCCTGTCGGTGGCGATCAAAAAACTCGAGGCGGAACTCGGCGTCACTCTGTTTGAGCGCCAGACCTCCGATATTACGGTCACGCCGCTGGGCGCACGCATCATCGAGCAGGCGAATCGTGTGCTCGAAGAGACCGCAGCCATCAAGGAGATCGCCGCGCAAGGCAAGGACCAGCTCGCAACTCCGCTGCGCGTCGGGGCCATCTACACGGTCGGCCCCTACATCTTGCCGCAATTGATCCCCATCATGCACAAGGGCGCGCCGCGCATGCCGCTGCTGCTCCAGGAAAACTACACGGTCAGGCTCGGCGAGCTGCTCAGAAACGGCGAACTCGACGTCGCCATTCTGTCGCTGCCTTATGCGGACACCGGCATCCTCACGCAGGCGGTCTACGACGAGCCTTTCCGTGTCGTCATGCCCGCGCACCATGCGTGGAGCAAGAAGGCGAAGATTTCCGCCGATCAACTATGCAATGAGACTCTGCTGCTCCTGGGCGCCGGCAACTGCTTCCGCGATCAGGTGCTGCAGACGTGCGCGCGCATGCAGCGCCGTGGCGCCAGCAACATGCAGCAGGCGCTTGAAGGCAGTTCACTCGAAACCATACGGCATATGGTCGCTTCAGGCACCGGCATTACTGTGCTGCCGTCGACCGCGGCCGAGAGCAAATCGGCGGCCAGCCCGTTGCTTGCCGTCAAGCCATTTGCTGAGCCGCAGCCGAGCCGCCGCATCGCCCTTGCATGGCGAGCGAGCTTCCCGCGTTCGCGGGCGATCGAAGCGCTGCGGCTCGCCGTGCTCGCGTGCAAGCTGCCGGGCGTGACGCTGCTGCCGCACGCCTCGGACACTTCCGCGTAGCGCAGATCGAAGCTTCCCGAACCTTTAAGCGCACCGCGCTTTATTCTCCTTCGCCTTCAGATGGGGATCCCCGGACGGGCACAATGGGAAGGCCGGGATAGCGATGGGTTTCCCGGTTTGTTCACGACGTCTATTGAATCAACCCATCCCCTCCTCCTGTCCTCCCTTTAAAAGGGAGGATGATATAAGCAATAGGCACACCCTATCGTTTGTATTGGAATAATCCATTGGATTAATCGACCGCACGGCCTCAAGATAACTACAGTACGACAAAGGCGGCTGGAGCTATTTTGGATGCGAGTTCACCGAAAAAAGGAGTTCGACATGAGTACCGAAAAAACTGAAGCGAAGTGCCCGTTCAGTGCAGCAGCGGGTGTTGGAACAACGAACCGTGACTGGTGGCCGCAGCAATTGCGCGTGGATCTACTTCATCAGCACTCCACCAAATCCGACCCCATGGCCCAGGAGTTCGACTATGCCGAGGCGTTCAAGAGCCTTGATCTGGCTGCACTGAAAAAAGACCTGACCGCCTTGATGACAGACTCTCAGGACTGGTGGCCTGCGGACTTCGGGCACTACGGCGGGTTGTTCGTGCGCATGGCATGGCACAGTGCGGGCACCTACCGCATCGGCGATGGCCGCGGGGGTGCTGGCCGCGGCCAGCAGCGCTTCGCGCCGCTCAACAGCTGGCCGGACAACGTGAGCTTGGACAAGGCTCGCCTGGCGTCGAAGAAAGCCACGGCGTGCTGGTGAAGGACGACGACAGTCAGGTTGCGCACACACGCGACCTGGAGAACCCGCTGGCCGCGGTGCAGATGGGCCTGATCTACGTCAACCCCGAAGGCCC
>JBDSSV010000457.1:0-9335 GCA_039928535.1 Burkholderiales bacterium | reverse complement strand
CGTCCACCCATTGGCCGTCGATGTAGCATTGCTGGCGAAAAAGACTCATGTCTTTCAGTTGCAGCGCGGGTTTGACCTTGGTCAGCATGGCGTAATCCTTACGAAATTGGCGCGCCCGGGTGGCGCTGAAAACGGCAGCAAATTATAGCACTGCAGCGCTGCCGGCCCGCCCGCGCCGGCTGCCTGATACGGATGCGCCGCGACGGCGAATGAGTTGGCGGTCGCGCAACAGAATATGCAGCTAATCGTCGGACAAGCACCTTTTCCGGCGAGTGCAATAAAGAGCGCTTGACGATGATATTGCGCTGGATATATAAAGGGCTCAGGCGCCAATCGAAGCACGAAGCTGCGCTGATGCGATGTTTATTCACAACCGACGGGAGATGCGATGAAATCACTGTACAAATTAATTTGCCAGATGTTGATCCTGAGCATGGTAGTACTGCCGTTTTCGACGCAGGCCGGCATGATCGCCACCGACAAGGTCGTCGCCAGCGCAGCTGCCCAGGCCGATCGCACGAAGGTTCTCGATTTCGTCGCGCGCGCCGATGTGCAGAAACAAATGGAAGTGCTGGGCCTGACCACCGCCAATGCGGCCGACCGTGTCAACGCCCTGACCGACGAAGAAGTCCAGCGTGTCGCGGGCAAGATTGATTCAGTGCCGGCGGGCGCCTCCAGCAACGGCGTGTGGTGGGCAGTCGCCGTCGTGGCTATCATCGCAGTCGTGGTATATGTCTACTGGAAGTAATTAAAACCAGGCCACATGCCTTACGCTCGCAAAGCCCGCCTTCTGGCGGGCTTTATTTTTTTAATGCTCGCCGGCTGCGCGTCGCTCGGGCCGCAGACGCGCGAGCTCGGCAAAAACCTGCCGGCCGATTTCCCACAGCAGACCGAACTGGAACGCGTGCCGTTCTTCCCGCAGGACGACTACTATTGTGGCCCCTCGGCACTCGCGATGGCGTTGAATGCGGCGGGCGCCAATGTCACGCCCGAAGCGCTGGTCGACCAGGTCTACCTGCCGGGGCGCAAGGGCAGTCTGCAGGTGGAAATGCTCGCGGCGGCGCGGCGCAACGGCTACATCGCCTACGAACTCGCGCCCCAGTTAAAAGACCTCCTGACTGAAATCGCCGCCGGCACGCCGGCGATAGTGCTCGAAAATTACGGTTTCAGTTGGTACCCGGTATGGCATTACTCGGTGGCCGTCGGCTACGACCTTCCCAAGCACGACCTGATTCGGCGCTCGGGATTCAAGCAGCGTTTGACCATGCCGCTGCCGGTATTTGAACGACTGTGGCGTCAGGAGGGCATGTGGGCGATGGTCGTAGTACCGCCCGATCGCGTGCCGGCGACCGCCGTCGAAACGCGCTACGCCGCGGCAGTCGTCGCGCTGGAAAAAAGCGGCCATCTAAAAGGTGCTTACACGGCTTACAACGCAATGCTCAAGCGCTGGCCCGACAGCCTGACGGGTCAGATGGGACGCGGTAACGTGGCCTATGCATTGCGCGATCTGGCGACCGCGGAGACCGCGTTCAGGCAAGCCAGCACCGACCATGCCGACTCGGCAGCTGCTTTCAACAATCTGGCCAATGTGCTGGCCGAACGCGGCAAGCTGAGCGATGCGCTGACGGCCGCGGAAAAAGCGGTAAACCTCGGCGGCCCCATGCTGACCGACACGCAAGCGACGCTGGCTGAGATCCGGCAGAAGGTTGCCGCCGCGCGCACGGAAGAAGCGGCACGCGCTGTAAAAAGTCCACCGCCTGCGGCGGCGCCGGAGCAAGCGGCGCCGGCGACAGCAACAAAGCCGCCTCCCGATGTCGCGCCCAAGCCCAAAGCCAGAAAGCGAAAGACGCGCGCGCCAGCTGCCTAGCCGCAGCTAGTCGAGACTGACGTTCGCCTGTTTGACCACCTTGCTCCACTTCGGAATTTCGCTCCTGATCAGCGCGCCGAACTGATCGGGCGTGCCCGCCACCGGCGGCGAGCCCATTTCCATCAGTTGCTTCTTGATGTCAGGCAGATTGGCGATGCGCACCATCTCCGCATTCAGTTTGGCCACGATCTCTTTCGGCGTGCCGGCTGGAGCGACCACGCCATACCAGGCAATCGACTCAAACCCCGGCACGCCAGACTCGGCGACCGTCGCCGTCTGATCCAGCACCGGCGAACGCGTGCTGCTGGTCACCGCCAGCGCGCGTAATTTGCCCGCCTTCACATGCGGCAGCACGGGAATCATGCTTTCGAATGCGAACAGGACCTGACCGCCGATCAAATCCACGATGGCCGGGCCGCTGCCTTTGTAGGGTATGTGCGTCATCTCGACCTTGACCATGAACTTGAACATCTCCGCGGTCAGATGTTGCGGGGAGCCCGGGCCGGCGGACGCGTAATTGAACTGGCCGGGGCGCGCCTTCATCAAGGCGATAAATTCCTTTACGTTCTTCACCGGCAGCGACGGGTGCGTCACGAGTACCAGCGGCACCGACGCCGACAGCACGACGGGCGCAAAGTCTTTGGCCGGGTCGTAGGGAAGTTTTTTGAAGAGGCTCGCATTGATGGCGAGCGGGCCGCTGGCGCCCATCAGGATGGTATAGCCATCGGCCGGCGACTTAGCGACGAAATCCGCGCCGATATTGCCGCCGGCACCCGGTTTTGCCTCGATGATCACGGGCTGGCTCCACGCTTCATACATTTTGGCGCCGAAAATACGCGCCAGGATATCGGTGGTGCCGCCCGGCGGATACGGCGTGTAGAAGCGGATCGGCTTCGCAGGATACGTCTGCGCACAGACGGCGAACGCGAAGCAGGCGCCAGCCATGCACGCCGCCAGTTGTCGTAAAAATCGAGTTTTCATGCTTTCCTCCTGCTTAAAAACGCTCAAGTAAGGCGTGACCCGTGCCGCATCCACTGGGATCTTATCACCCGCTTTTAACACCCGCGTCTACCGCTGAATAAGGCGTAAACAGCCCCGTAAACATGACGTTGGATTTGGCAGAATTATTGCTATAATGCCGAAATTCCTGACTGCAACGATAAATACCGGATCCACTTATGATCGCTTTTACTGCCCGGCTTCGATTGACCTGCGTGCTCGGCTTGTTATCGCTGGCATTGCTTGGAGGCTGCGCTAGCACGAAGAATCCGCGCGACCCGCTCGAGCCGATGAACCGCGTGGTCTATCAGGCGAACGATGTGCTCGACAAGGTGGTCCTGAAACCGGTCGCAACGGTTTATAAAACCGTGCTGCCGCAGTTCGTGCGCACCGGCGTCACGAATTTCTACAACAATCTTTACGACGTGCTGACCGCGCTCAACAATCTGCTGCAGGGCAAGGTCGGCGACGCGGTGTCCGACGTCGGGCGCATTGCCATCAACTCGACCGTAGGCCTCGCCGGATTCATCGACGTCGCGACCGAAGTCGGTCTCGAAAAGCACAAGGAAGATTTCGGCCAGACGCTCGGCCGCTGGGGCATCAATTCCGGCCCGTATCTGCAAATCCCGTTTTTCGGGCCCAGCTCATTCCGCGACAGCGTGGGCACTGCGGTGGATTTCAAGCTCGACCCTATCCGCCTGATCTGGCGCAATCACATCCGCACACGCAACTCGGTGTGGGTGCTCTATATCATTAACCTGCGCGCGAACCTGCTCGACTCGACCAAGATACTCGACGAAGCAGCGCTCGATCCGTATGAATTTCAGCGCGACGCCTACCTGCAGCGCCGCCGCAGCCTCGTGTATGACGGCAACCCGCCGCCGGAAAAGGACGAGGAAGATATTCCCGAGCTGAAGACCAAGCCGCGCGTCGAAACCGACGAGCCGGCTAAGCCGTCGGGCGCCGCGCTCGACGCGCCGCAGGTGCTGGCACCTATCGAAGCAACGCCAACGCCGGTCAGCAGCACGCAGCCGGCGCCGGCGACAATTCCCTCGATCTAAACCGCAATTACGCCGGACGGTTCGCAGGGACGGGCGCCGCGCCTTCGCCGCGCCGCGCTCCGCTGACGATAGTCATCGCCGACGACACCATCGTCGCCAGGTCCGACATATTGCCCGGCACGATCAGTGTATTGCCGGCTTTAGCCAGATTGCCGAACGCTTCCACATAAACCTCCGCGACTTTCAGGTTGGCGGCATTCATGCCGCCCGGCTCGTTCATCGCTGCCGCGACGGCGCGCACCGCGGCGGCATTGGCCGCGGCGATTGTCGTGATGGCCTTAGCTTCACCTTCAGCGCGGTTGATCTGCGCGATCTTCTGCCCTTCGGATTGCAGCACCGAAGCCTGCTTCTCGCCGTCGGCGAGGTTAATCTCCTGCTGGCGCTGGCCTTCGGACTTCGCAATCAACGCGCGCTTCTCCCGCTCCGCCGTGATCTGCGCCTGCATCGAACGCAGGATGGCTTCCGGCGGGGTCAGATTCTTAATTTCGTAGCGCAGCACCTTGACGCCCCACGTGCGCCCTGCTTCGTCTAGCACTGCCACGACCTGGCGGTTGATTTCATCGCGGCTCTCGAACGTCTTGTCGAGCTCCATCTTGCCGATCTCCGAGCGCAATGTCGTCTGCGCGAGCTGGGTGATCGCCGCGATGTAGTTCGACGAGCCGTAAGACGCGAGCCGCGGATCGGTGACCTGGTAGTAGATGATGCCGTCGACGCCGAGCTGCGTATTGTCCTTGGTGATGCAGACCTGCTCCGATACGTCGAGCGGCACTTCCTTCAGCGAATGCTTGTAGGCGACGCGGTCGAAGAACGGCCAGATGCCCGAGAGGCCCGGTTCGAGGATGCAATTGAACTTGCCGAAGCGCTCGACCACCCACGCCTGCTGCTGCGGCACGATCTTGATCGACTCGACGGCGAGCACAATACCAAAGCCGATGATGAAGAACGGCACCGCGTACGCGGCCTGGCCGTTAGCGATCAGCACGCCGGTGATAACCAATACGATAATTAATTTAACAAACATGATTGCCTCCCCTGAGATGACTGTATGGCGTGCCCGCGAACGGAAGATTACGCGGCATCAAACGGGCCGCGTGACCGATACGTGCAAGGTGTTGCCTTCGACGCGCGTGATATACAGCGTGCGGCCTGCTTCGACCCCCTGCGCATCCAGAACTCTTGCGTCCCACAGCGCGTTGCGATAACGCACGCGGGCGAGCCGGTCCTGCTCGTGGACCCACGCGTCGAGTACCACGCTCTGCCCGACATCGAGCGGCACATCGGGCGACAGCGCCTGCCGTTTGCGAAAGCGCGTTACCAGCGTGACGCCTATGCTCGCGATCGCTGCGGCCATCACTGCCTGCGCCTCGAAAGAATAATGCAGAAACGCGCCCAAGGCGCCCACTAACGCCGCCACGCCTATGACCAGCAGGTAAAACGTGCCGGTAATCAGCTCCGCGATGATCAGCGCTATGCCGCCGATCGCCCACCACCAGTAAGCTTCCATCAGGCCTCCCCTTGTCCGCTGTTAGGCAGCGGCAGCCAGTGTGCCATAACCCCGCACGGCGTTAAAGCCGGCGATTTCGCGCAGTGCCTCGCGCCGCTTCAGCGCTATCAGGCACCCACGCCCGCCAGCCAATCGATGATGCGATCGGCGGCGCGCTGCCAGGCCGGCTCCAGCATCATCGCGTGCGCCATATCCGGAAATATTTCCGCCTTGACCCCGTATACGCGCGCGGTCGATTCGATCATCGCGGTGTTGAAAAACGCGTCCTCCGCGCCGCCGAGCACCAGCACCGGCACGCCTTTGGCGCGCCCGATGAAAAACTGCTGCGGCCACGACAAATCGAAGACCGCGCGTTCCGATTCCTGCTGCATGCGCGAAAGATGCCGGCCGATTTCCTCGTCGGGGATGTGCGCGGAAAAAATCGTGCGCCGCACCGCCCGCAGCGTCGTCTGGCTCGGGTGCGCATGCTGAAGCAGGTTGACCTCGCTGAACAGCTCCGGATCGCGCGCCGCCAGCAGCATCGACGAACCGAGCAAGCCCTCCGGCGGCACGGACGCCATCAGGACTGCCGCTGTGGCCGGCAATTTGTGCAGGCAGCGTTGCACCACCATGCCACCCATCGAATGGCCGATGATTACCAGGGGAGAGCCGAGATGCCGCGCGATGCGCTGCACATCATTTTCGTAGTCGTCGATGCTAGTTGCCACGAGGGTATCGCGGCCGGCGCTGCCGCCATGGCCGCGCAGGCTCACCGCGTGCGCAGCGTAACCCTGTTGTGCAAAATACGGCAGGAAGTGCTCGTCCCAGCACCAGGCCGCGACAAAAGCGCCATGCACGAACAGGAGCTGCGCCGGGTGCGACGGTTTTGCCGGCACGTGGCTGATGAGCTCGAGGCCGCCGATGCACGCTACGCGCCTCACTTCGCGACTACCATTGGGCTCGCATCCGATCCTTTAGCGGTCATGTCAGCGATCAATTCAGCCGCGATGCAACGGCCTGCAATTCCACGACTTTCTGGCGCACGGTTTCGGCATCGCGCGCGACCGGCAGCATTCGCAGGTACGCCTGAAAATCGAACAGCGCCGCACGGAAGCATTCCAGGTTCAGGTAAATCATGCCGCGGTCGCGGTATTCCTCGGCCACTTCCGGCGTCACGCTGATGATGCGGTCGGTCGCCGTCAGCGCCTTCATCCATTCCTTGTGGTGCGAATAAATCGCCTTGAGATTGCGCAACATACGCGTCAGTATTTCCTTGTTGCCCGCCGCGACCAGCATCGCGGCGATCATCGACTTGGTCGGCTCGACGCCGTTGCGCAGCGCTTTCACGCGCTGGCGCAGGTCGTCGAAGCTCAACGATGCGCCTTTCGCGTACGGGTCGAGCACCACGGTTCCTTCACGCAGGGGGCACTTGACCAGGAAGTGCGCCGGAAACGATACACCTTGCACGGGCAAGCCAATACGGCGGCCGACCTCGATGTAGACGAGCGCCAGCGTGAGCGGGATGCCGCGCTTGCGGTCGAGCACTTCGTTCAGGAAGCTGTTGCGCGCGTCGTAGTAGTTGGCCGCATCGCCGGAAAAGCCGTGCTCGTCGAATAAAAACCGGTTCAGCGCGATGATGCTGTCGGCCGGGCTGATATCGGCACGCAGCCGGCGCTTGAGCGTCGCCGCCAGATCGTCCAGTTGTGCAAGATAGGCGCGAATATCGAGATCCCGATATTCTTCGGTCGCTATCAGCAGTGCGGCTTCCGCGAGGTTGACTGCATCGTCGGGCCCGGCGACGATGCGCGCGAAGCGCTCGGCGTGCGGCGTCATGCGCGTCTCGCCAGCGGCAGGTTCATCAGCAGGTTTTGGGGCTTCATGCGCAGATGACCGTCGGCCGTCGCCGCGATGCCCAGAAACACCGGGTTGCCGGCGATTTCCGCGCGCATGGCGGTCGGATCCGAAAATTCGACCCGATAAAGTCCGATGATGCGCCGCATGCGTTCTTCGTCCACATCACCGCCATTATAAATCTCGTTGAGCATCGCGGTGGACTCCGCGTCGAGCCCCACATGCCACAGCCACTCGTCATCAGGAATTTCGCGCACCGGGCTGACGGTCACCCGGGTCTCGTGAAAATGCGCGATCCACGCTTCGATGACGCGGCACAGCGCCGCACAGCCCGCGTGCGTGCTGTTCAATTGCAATACCGTGTCGAAACGCTCGTCGCGCTGCCAGTATTCATCCGCGGTCTGCGCGTTGAGCACGTCGAGCTCTATCGTGCGCAGCGGGATTTGCGCCTCGCGTATGAGCTTGCCGAGATTGCCAAGGCCGCCGCCGCTCGCATGGACGGCGACGGTTTCATCGTCGGCCAGCCGAATGGCGCCGTTCTCCACGTTGACGCGCTGGCGGCGGAAAAACAGCTCCGCCGCGCGCGCCTTGAGTCCGTCGCCATCGCCGTCGAGGATGCCGCGCAGGATCGCCTGCACGACATGGTCGATAAACAACGGGGGCACCGCGACGTCGTGCCTGAACAACCCGGCATAAAATGCTTCGAGCGACGGCGACGCCAGCAATTGATCGCGAAAGCGCAGCACGATGCGGTAATTCTCGCGCGCGTCCTCGTCGCGGATCGCCGCCAGCTCAGCGACGTCCACCGCGCGCCGCGGCTCATCCATCAAAGTCGCATGCAGCCGCTGTTCCGCAGCGCACGACGCGGCAACCGGCGCGAGTTCCGGCCGCGCGAAATAGGCCCGCAGGTATTCGTCGGTAACGCGCAGGCGCCCGCCTTCACGCGCCAGCAGGTGAAAGCCGCAGCCGCGCCAGAAATCCGTCATGACGTGACGAGGATGCCGGATTCAGGATGCGGGATTGGGGATTCAGTCATAGTGCGCGCTCATTTTACCGGGTCGCGGCGACCTGACTCTCGAGTTTTTCCCAACGTGCAAAACTTGCCGCGAGCTCGCCGTCGATCTTCGCCAGCCGCGCCTGCAGCGTCTTGGCTTGCGCCGGCTCGTCGCGATACAGCGCGCCGTCCGCGAGGCGCCGCGAAATTGCCCCCTGCTCCTGCTCGAGCGCCGCAATCTGCTCAGGCAATGCGGCGAGTTCGCGCGTTTCCTTGAACGAAAGTTTCACTGGTTTGGACGCGCGTAACAGCGGAGTTGCGGGCGTCTTCATTTCGCGTGCACCCGCCTTGCCGTCTTCGCGCGCCGTCACCGCGCGAAATTCCTGCGCGCGCCGCCAGTCGGCATAGCCGCCCACGTACTCCACGAGCTTGCCGCTGCCTTCGAACGCGATGACCTGCGTGACGAGGTTGTCGAGGACCGTCCGGTCGTGGCTGACGAGAAACAGCGTGCCTGTATATTCCTGCAGCAGCGCTTCGAGGAGTTCCAGCGTTTCGATGTCAAGATCGTTGGTCGGCTCGTCCAGCACCAGCACGTTGGCCGGCTGCGCAAACAGACGCGCGAGCAGCAGGCGGTTGCGCTCGCCGCCCGACAGGCTCGCCACCTTGGCGCGCGCGCGTTCGGGCGGAAACAGAAAGTCGCCGAGATAAGAAATGACATGCTTGCGCGTGCCGGCGATCTCTATGAAGTCGGAGCCCGGGCTGATGACTTCCGCGAGCGTCGCGGCGTCGTCGAGCTGTGCGCGAAACTGATCGAAGTAAGCAATCGATAATTTGGTGCCGCGCTTCACCGTCCCGCTGTCCGGCTCGAGCTCGCCCAACAGCAGTTTCAACAGCGTGGTCTTGCCGCAACCGTTCGGTCCCAGCAGTCCGACTTTGTCGCCGCGCTGGATCACGCACGAGAAATTCGCGATCACGGGCTTCTCGCCGAAGCGTTTGCTGACGTCTTTCATCTCCGCCACCAGCTTGCCTGAGCGCTCCCCGGCCGCGACGTCAAGATTGACCTTGCCGAGACGGTCGCGG
>JBDSSV010000456.1:0-8085 GCA_039928535.1 Burkholderiales bacterium | reverse complement strand
AGGGCCCGTTTGCGGGAACGGCGCCGTAGTTCCCGGGTTACGATTGCGCCACCTGGCTCCCGTCTCCGCCCCAAGAACAAAATCCTTTCGCCGAGAGCCGGGAGCTACAAGCCAAAACTCGTGCCAGCCCGAAGGGTTGCAGCCAGAATCGGCGATGGCGGCGTTGCTCGTCTTGGCAATAGAACGACTATTGCCTTCACCGGGCGCCTTGCCCTCACCAATTCTGGCGGCAACGCACTCGTGTTTCATGGTGTTAGGCACTCTCAGTAGCGCCGCGAAATCGTGGAAAATCAATCGCGCGGAGCGCCTCCGAATCGCGATTTGCCCATGCTATCATCGCAACTCACCCGGATTGACCAAAGAGACCGCCCGCCGCGTCAAAAAGTTCGCGCGGCAGGCCGAGCGAGGAGCGCAGGGAGTGCCGAAAACCGTAGATATCATCGCCAATGCGCTGTTCGAAGACGGCGTGCGTTACGCTTTTGGCATCCCCGGCGGCGAAGTACTTGAGCTGCTCGAAGCGTTCCGCAAAGTGGGCATCAAATTCGTGCTCACCAAGCAGGAGCTGGGCGCCGGCATCATGGCCGATGCGACGTTTCAGCTCACCGGCAAGCCCGGCGTGCTCGTCGCAACTCTCGGTCCGGGCATCACGAATACGACTACGGCCGTCGCGCAGGCGTTGCTCGACCGCTCCGCCGTCATCGTGTTGACGGGCGAGATCGCGACCAGTCTCAAACCCATATACACGCACCAGATACTGGATCAGGAGTCGCTGCTGCGTCCGCTCGTCAAGTGGACGACGACCATAGCGGCGAAGAACGCTTTCGATCAGGTGCGCAAAGGGCTCGCGATTGCACGGCAACCGATGCCCGGTCCCGTGCATTTCAACGTACCGACAGACGTTGCCGGCGTCGAGCAGGCGGAAGCGCGCCGGTTTGCGCCGGTCGCCGTGCGCACGCTGCCGCGGCGCGAAGATCGCGGGCCGATAGAGGCATTGCTCAAGAAAGCAAAACGGCCGTTGGCGCTGGTCGGTGTCGGGGTCCAGCTCGACGGTGCCGAGCGCGAGTTCAAGCGCTTCATCGAAGCGTGGCGCGTGCCTTTCATCGCGACGTACAAAGCCAAAGGCGTGGTGCCCGAAGACCACCCGCTGTGCGTGGGCGCCACCGGCTTGAGTCCCGTTGTCGACAAGCTCCAGATGGCGCACGTGCGCGAAGCCGATCTGGTTCTCACCGTCGGCTTCGACCCGGTCGAACTGCGCGCCGACTGGATGGCGCCGTGGGACGAGAAGAAAGCGACGGTCAACATCGATCTCCTGCCCAACAGCCACCATGTCTTCCGCAGCACGTATGAATATGCGGGCAGCATAGCCGGCTGTCTGCAAACGCTGACGCAGGCGGCGCCCAAGCGCGTGTCGTCGCGCTGGCTCGACGCCGATCTGGACCGCTATCGCCGCACGGTGCAAAACGCTATCGAAAGCAATCCGGCGAAAGGTCTCGGCCCCTATCAGGTCGCGGTCGCGCTGCGTGAAGTCTTCCCGCGCGACACCATTGCGACCATCGACACCGGCTCGCACCGCATACTGATCAATCACGTGTGGCAGTCGTACGAGCCGCGGCGGTTGCTGCAATCGAACGGGCTCGGCACCATGGGTTATGCGCTGCCGTCGGCGATCGCGGCCAAAATGCTGTTCCCGAAGCGCCCGGTGCTCGCGATGATGGGCGAGGCCGGCCTCGACATGGTGATCGGCGAAATGGCGCTGCTCGCCCAGCACAAGCTGGCGCTGACGCTGGTGGTGTTCCGCGACGACACGCTGTCGCTGATCAAGCTCAAGCAGGAGCGCATGAAGCTGCCGGAGACCGGCGTGACCATGGGCAGCCCCGATTACGTGATGCTGGCCGAGGCTTACGGGGGCAATGGTTTTGTCGTCAATAACGTGGCGGAGTTGAAGAAGGCCGCGCGCGTCGCGCTCAACAGCAAGCGCTTTACGCTGATCGAAGCGCGCATCAATCCCGCCGAATACAAACATCAGATGTGACGTCATGATAATCGACCGAATCATTAGCGCAGCCGCGCTTTTTCTCGCCGCGGTTTATCTCTACGCGACGACCCGGATCCCGACCCTCGAAATCGGCGACCCGCTTGGACCCAAGGCCTTCCCGAACCTGCTCGGCATCGCGCTGATCCTGGCGGCGATTCTGCTGTTCATTGAAACGCTGAAAGCCGGCAAGTCGGACCAGCCCGTCGCTCCCGCCGCGCCGCGCGAGAACATGCGTCACCTCTGGATGATCGGCGGCGTCGTGATGTGGACCGCGATTTATTTCGGTGTATTCGACCTCGCCGGCTATCTCTTGACGACGACGATCTATCTGCTGGTGCTGACGTCCGTGTTCAATCGCGGCAAGTGGCGCGCCAATGTGCTGACGTCCGTGCTGTTCGCGCTGGGCAGCTACGTATTGTTCGTCAAGATACTCGGCGTCACTTTGCCCAAGGGCATGCAGCCGTTTGAATCGCTGAGTTCTGCGGTGGATGTCGTCTGGACTTTCGCGGCGTCGGCGATCTCAAGCATATTCCGGCGCGGATGATCTGATCATGGACACTCTCGGTCATATCCTCCACGGTTTCAACGTCGCGTTGATGCCGATCAATCTCTGGTACACGTTCCTCGGCTGTTTCATGGGCACCATCATCGGCATTCTGCCCGGCATCGGGCCGGCCGCCGGCATCGGGCTGCTGATTCCCATCACGTTCGGCATGGACCCGACGTCCGCGCTCATTATGATGGCCGGTATTTATTACGGTGCGATGTACGGCGGTTCGACAACTTCGATCCTGATCAATACGCCCGGCGAGGCGTCTTCGGTGATGACTGCGCTCGACGGCTATCAGATGGCGAAGAACGGCCGCGCCGGCGCTGCCCTGGCGGTGTCTGCCATCGGGTCTTTTCTCGCCGGCACATTCGGCATCGTCGCTTTGACGCTGCTTGCGGTGCCGTTGGCGGCGATCGCGCTCAAGTTCGGTCCAGCGGAATATTTCTGCCTGATGCTGTTCGCGCTGGCGGCAGTGTCGTCGCTGACCGGCAAATCGGCCGCGAAAGGCATTATCTCGACGGTGCTCGGCTTGATGGTCGCGACCATTGGCATTGATCTGCAGAGCGGCCAGCCGCGCTACACGATGGGCGTGCCTGAACTGCAGGACGGCGTCGGCTTCCTGATCGTCGTCGTCGGCATGTTCGCGATCGGCGAAGTATTAAGCAATCTCGAGGAGCACATCAAGGGCAAGGCCGAGATCATCCGCCTGAAGGGCCGGCTGTGGCTGACACGCGAGGAATGGAGCCGCTCCGTCATGCCCATCATCCGCGGCGGGCTCATCGGATTCTTCAAAGGCGTGCTGCCGGGCGCCGGTGCGACCATCGCAACGATGCTGTCGTATACGGTGGAAAAACGGATCTCGAAAACGCCGGAAAAATTCGGCACCGGCATGATCGAAGGCGTGGCCGGGCCGGAAGCGGCAAATAATGCGGCGACGTGCGGCGCGATGGTGCCGCTGCTCACGCTGGGCATACCCGGCTCGGGCGCAACCGCGGTGCTGATGGGTGCTTTCATCATGTATGGCATACAGCCGGGGCCCTTGTTGTTCGAAAAACGGCCGGACCTCGTGTGGGGATTGGTCGACAGCATGTACATAGGCAACATCATGCTGCTAATACTGAACCTGCCGCTGATCGGGCTCTTCGTGCGCATCCTGTATATCCCGACGGGCATCCTGCTGTCGCTGATACTCGCCATCTCGGCCATTGGCGTGTATTCGATTAACGGCAACACGCTGGAGCTGCAGATGGCGTTGATGTTCGGCGTCGTTGGTTACTTGTTCCGCAAGATCGATATTCCGCTGGCGCCCATGGTGCTGGCGCTCGTGCTGGGCGGCATCATGGAGCAGTCGTTCCGCCAGGCAATGACCATATCCGGCGCCGACCCCATGGTGTTCGTCCGCAGCGGCATCTCCATCACGCTGCTGATACTGGCGGTCATCATGGTTTTGCTGCCGGTAGTCCTGCCGCGTCTGCGAGCGATGAAAGATGGGCCAGAAGACCTCGATTCATGAGTGACCGGGTTGCGAAAGGCAGATAGATGCAGCGTATTACGTTAATTCCGGGCGACGGCATCGGCCCGGAAGTTACCGCGGCCGCGCGCGAGATCGTCACCGCGGCGGGCGCCGACGTCACGTGGGAAATCGCCGAAGCCGGCATGCGCGCCGGCGAGAAAACCGGCAAGCCGCTAGCGGAGTCGGTGATCGAATCGATCCGCAAGAACAAGCTCGCGCTCAAGGGCCCGACGCAAACGCCGTTCGGCGACCGGTACCCGGTATACGTGGGCGACCGCGTTTATCCGAGCGTGGCGATCGGCCTGCGCAAGGAACTCGGCTTTTACGCTGCGGTGCGCCCGATCAAGAACTATCCGGGCGTGAAATCACGCTACGACAACGTCGATTTCATCATCTTCCGCGAGAATTCCGAAGACCTTTACATGGGCATAGAGCGCATGATCGACGCCGATACGGCGGAAGCGATCAAGATCATCACGCGCGGTGCCTCCGAGCGCATCGCGCGCTTTGCCTTCGAATACCTGAAGAAGCTCGGCCGGAAACGGCTCACCGTCGTGCACAAAGCGAACGTGCTGAAAATGACCGACGGGTTGTTCCTGAAGGTTGCGCAGGATGTGGCGCGCGATTACCCGGACATGCAGCTCGACAATCGCGTGATCGACGCGCTGTGCATGGAGCTCGTCATAAAGCCCGAGACCTTTGACGGCCTGCTGCTGCAGAACCTCTACGGCGACATCGTGTCCGATCTCGGCGCGGGGTTGATCGGCGGGCTGGGCGTCGCGCCCGGCGCGAATATCGGTAACGACTGCGCGATGTTCGAGGCCGTGCACGGCAGCGCGCCGGACATCGCGGGGAAAGATCTCGCCAATCCGATGTCGGTCTTGTTGTCAGCAGTGATGATGCTGCGTTATATCGGCGAGAACGACGCCGCGGCGCGTATAGAAACGGCGCTCACCGCGGTGCTCGCGGCCAAAGAACATGTGACGCGCGATCTCGGCGGCACAGCCGGCACGCGCGAAATGACCAAAGCAATCGTGGAAAAACTCAAATAGGAAGCATGCAATGAGCGGCGGAAAACGCATAGTAGTGGTGGGAGCGGGAGCGATCGGCGGGTACACCGGCGCATTGATGGCGCGCGGCGGCGAGGACGTGACGCTGATAGACCCGTGGCCCGAGCACGTTGAATACATACGCGCGCACGGCATGCAGCTGACGGGGCTGACGCCCGCCGAAACGCATTCAATCAAAGTGCCGGCGCTGCATATCAGCGACGTGCAGGAATTCGCGCGCAAAGGCCCGATCGACATCGCATTCATCAGCGTCAAATCGTACGACACCGAATGGGCGACGCACCTCATCAAGCCTTACCTGGCACCGGACGGTTTCGTCGTGTCGCTGCAGAACTGCATCAACGAAGAGCGCATCGCCGCTATCGTCGGCTGGGGCAAGGTGCTCGGCACCATCGTGAGCCTGCTCGCATCGGAATGTCATGCGCCGGGACACGTCAAGCGCACGATGCCGATGGGTGGCGATCACTACACCACCTACCGCGTCGGCGAAGTGCATGGCCGTACGACGCCGCGCGCGACAGAAGTGGCGCGCATCCTGAAGCATGCCGACAGCTCAAAAGTCACCTCCAATCTGTGGGGCGAGCGCTGGTCGAAGCTCGTCATCAATTCCATGCGCAATGGATTGTCGGCGGCGACCGGGCTGTCGGGCAACGAGCGGGATCTCAATGAAGGCCCGCGCGACGTGTCGATCCGTCTCGGCGGGCAGGCGGTGCGCGTCGGGCAGGCGCTGGGCTTTCATCTCGAGAAGCTGCAGGTGATGGACGCGGAAACGCTGGCGCGGGCGGGCGAGGGCAGTGCCGACGCGAAGGCCGAAATCGTCGACCAGCTCGTGAACCTGTCGAAAACGCGCTCCGAAGAGCAGCGCCCGTCGATGGCGCAGGACATCTACAAAGGCCGCCGCACCGAAACCGATTTCATCAACGGTTTCGTCGCCGCCAAGGGAATAGAAATCGGCGTGGGTGCGCCGCTACACGCACGCATCAACGAGCTGGTGAAAAAAGTCGAACGCAGGGAAGTCAAACCCGGCCCCGACCTCATCAAGGGCTATTGAGCGGACGCCCATGAAGATAATGCGCTACAGCCGTAAAGGCGAAAAGGCGTCGCAGGCGCGCCTTGGCGTGCTGGTCGGCAACGATCTGATCGCCGATCTGCGCGCCGGCTACGCGCGCTATCTGATCGACGAAATCGGCAATGCCAAAGGCCGCGAACTTGCGGCCATTTTTTTGCCCGGTTATATCGCGCAGTTCCTGCATGCCGGCGCGCCGGCGTGGGAAGCACTGTCGGAGGCATACGGCTGGTTGTCCGATCTCGTCAAATCCGAACCGGACGCGCTGGGCCTGACCGGACACGAGCTTTTCCTGCCGCGCGCCGAATGCCGCCTGTATGCGCCGGTGCGGGGTAGCAAGATCATCGCGATCGGCCGTAACTATCCGAACTACACGAAGAACGAAGGCAAAGAGGCGGGCCTGGTGCCGGCGGGTTTCATCAAGGTGCCGTCGTGCATCGTCGGCCCGGGGCGCGACATATTGAAGCCGCGCGCCACGCGCCAACTCGATTGCGAGACCGAACTGGCAGTCGTGATCGGCAAGCAATGCAAGAACGTGCCGGAAGAGAAAGCTTACGACGTCATTGCCGGTTACACGATACTGAACGACGTGACGGCGCGCGATGTCGGCAAGCTCGAGCGCCAGGGCGGCCACATGCTGCTCGGCAAGACGTTCGACACTTTCGCGCCGCTGGGCCCGTGGCTGGTGACCAAAGTCGAAATTCCCGACCCGATGAACCTGCGCATCAGCACGCGCGTCAACGGCGAAGTGCGGCAGGAAGGCAATACCGGCGAGATGATCTGGTCGATACCGAAACTCATCGCCTATATTTCGCAGATGACGCTGATGCCCGGCGATATCATTTCGACGGGCTCGCCGGGCGGCGGCGCGCTCGCGCGTCCCGAGTGGTTCCTGAATGCGGGCGATGTCATCGAGTGCGAAGTCGAGAAAATCGGCACCCTGATGAATGCGGTGGTTGATGAGCCGCTTCCGTAGGGGGCCTGAATGCAGCTGCAGCGAGCGGGGATGTCGATGAGAATGCTATTGACGATTGCCTTGTGTGCGGCGTGGCTGGGCATGGCGCACGCGGCGACGCCCTGCGCGCCGGCGACGGAAATGCGCAAGAGCGACGTGCCCGTCCTGGACTGGTACGACAATTACATACGGCCGTATCAAATGGCCGAGGCAGCCACCGCACGTCCCGCCAAGGCGCAGGTCGAAGGTTTCATCGAACGCATCGGCGAATTTCATCGCCGCGGCGTCCTCGATCAAACTATATTCGAGGAGTTGATCAGCAAGATAATGTCGCGCTACGCGCGCGCAGCGGATTTCAAGGGCATAGACACGGCGGCGGCTGCGCAGATCTACCAGGGCGGCATCGGCCAGCCGCTGGATTTTTCGCTGTTGTGCATCGCGCCCAAATCCTTGCGCACGCCGGACGACGCGTTCGCGATCACGTTGTTCGGCGTCGTCGCCGACGATTGCCAGCACATCGGCCTGCGCGGCCTGGTATTTACCGCCACGCTCGTCAACGGCGGCGCCAACGGACAATGTCGCCCTGACCTGATATTTTCGCGGCTCGTCATTTTGCCGCTGAATGCCGGCATCAATGAAATTACGTTTATCTGCGGCAAGGATGCCGGCGGGTGCGTCAGATACTGAGCCGCGGCGGCGCGGATAGAATAGGCCATGTGATGACCGTGCAAACGATGTTCGACAAGATATGGCAGCGCCACGTCGTCGCGGAAGAGGACGGCGAACTGCTGCTTTACGTCGACCGCGCATTGATCCACGAAGGCTCGTCGCATGCTTTTGCCGCGCTAGCCGAGCAAAAACGAAAAGTATTCCGGCCACGGCAGATCTTCGCGTTC
>JBDSSV010000455.1:0-11270 GCA_039928535.1 Burkholderiales bacterium | reverse complement strand
ATTCCGCCGGCGCGTGTGGGCTGCGTCGAAGTGCGGCCGATCCGCCCTATCCGCGAGACGGTCGCGGCCAAGACGCAACACAGCAAGAGCATCGCTTAAAGGAGCATCCATGAAACAAAAAACCAGGAAACCTGCCGTTCGCAAAGCAAAATCGCCTTCATTGTCGCTGCTGGTGGCGACGCGCAAAGGTGCATGGGTTCTGCATGGCGATACCGCGCGCAAAAACTGGCGCATCGACGGCCCGCATTTTCTCGGCAACATCATCAGCCATCTGGTACTCGATCCGCGCGACGGGCGCACGCTGATCGCGGCGACCAAGACCGGCCACATCGGCCCTACTATCATGCGTTCGACCGATCGCGGCCGCAGCTGGCAGGAAGCCAAGCAACCGCCGGCCTTCGCCAAAGTACCGGCAGGCGAGCAGGAAAAAGGCCGCGCCGTCGATCACACTTTCTGGCTGACGCCCGGGCATCGCGATGAGCCCGGCGTCTGGTTTGCCGGCACCTCGCCGCAGGGCTTGTTCCGTTCCAGCGACGGCGGCGACACCTGGCAGGCGTTTTCTATTATCAATGACGACATGAAGTATCGCGCTTGGATGGGTTCGGCGCAGGACGGCACGCCCGACGGCCCCAAGCTGCATTCGATCAACATCGATCCGCGCGACGCCGGGCATATGGTTTTCGGCATGTCGGGCGGCGGCGTGCACGAGACCAAAGACGGCGGCAAAACCTGGAACGTCATCATCGAAGGCATGGAAGTGGTCGAAGGCTTCAACCTCGATCCGAAGGTGCCGACCTTCCACGATCCGCATTGCCTGCGCATGTGCCCGAGTAATCCGGACCGCATCTATCAGCAGAACCATTGCGGCATCTACCGCCGCGATGGCAATAGCACGTGGGAGCGTATCGGCCGCAGCATGCCGAAGACGGTGGGCGACGTCGGTTTTCCGCTCGTCGTGCATCCGCGCAACGACAAAACGGTCTGGGTGCTACCGATGGACGGCACGCAGGTGTGGCCGCGCGTAAGCCCCGGCGGCAAGCCGTCGGTCTACACGACAAAGAATGCGGGCAAGACCTGGCAGCGGCTGGACAACGGCTTCCCAAAACAACAGGCGTGGTGGACGGTGAAACGGCAGGCGATGACCGGCGATGCGCAGGACCCGGTCGGTTTGTATTTCGGCACCACCTCCGGTGAAATCTGGATGAGCCGCGACGAAGGCAAGAAATGGAATTGCATCGCGCGTAATCTGCCGGAGATCTACGCGGTTGAAATCGCGCAATTTGCCTAGGTCTGTGTCGTTGCCATGAAAGTATTGATCCCCAGCGCGCTCCTGTCGTATACGGAGCGCAACCGCGTCGAGGTCGATGGCACGACGGTTGCCGAAATACTGACAGCGCTCGAGCAGAAATATCCGGGCATCCGTTTCAGGATGATCGACGAGCAGGAACGCATACGCCCGCACATCCGCTTTTTCGTCGATGGCGAGCAGGTGTTCGATCTTGCGCATTCGCTGGCTGCGGTCGATGAG
Organism: Burkholderiales bacterium; assembly: GCA_039928535.1. GTDB lineage: Bacteria > Pseudomonadota > Gammaproteobacteria > Burkholderiales > SG8-41 > PALSA-1004. The sequence goes on along the minus strand of JBDSSV010000455.1, from coordinate 9,742 downwards.
TTTGTGATCGTGCAGGCGCTTAGCGGCGGCTAGGCAGGTTCAATGTATACAAGGAGCAAGAGGCGATGCAGAAAATCACCCCGTTTCTGTGGTTCAACGGCAAAGCCGAAGAGGCGATGAATTTTTACGTTTCGATCTTCAGGAATTCGAAAGCCGGCAAGGTCAGGCGTTACAGCAAAGGAGGACCAGCGCCCGAAGGCTCAGTAATGTCGGCGACTTTCGAGCTCGAGGGACTGCAGTTCCATGCGTTGAACGGCGGCCCCGCGTTCAGTTTTACGCCGGCCATTTCGCTGTTCGTCGATTGCAAAACGCAGGCGGAAGTCGACGAGCTGTGGGAAAAGCTTTCCGCGGGCGGCGAAAAAAGCCGCTGCGGCTGGCTCAAGGACAAATACGGCTTGTCGTGGCAGATCATTCCGGCCGCGCTGGGTGAGCTGATGTCCGACCCGGATCCTGCGAAAGCAGGCCGCGTAATGCAGGCGATGATGCAAATGACCAAGATCGACATCGCGGGTTTGCAGCAGGCTCACGCGGGAAAATGAGGCGGAAGCGGGCCTGCCCGCCTCCACCCCGGTTGCGCGAACTTATTTCTTGTAAAAGACGTAATCCGCTTGATACTTGACCTGTTGCTTGGCACCGACATTCGCTTTGGCACACGGTGCGGACGGCGCGACGCCGCCCATGGTGTTCAGGCGCTGGATGTACGTGACGTCCGTCATCGCGCCGGTGCCCATGGCCGGGTTGGCCTGCACGAGTTGCAGAGGAATATTTCCCGTACCCGCTGCCGGCGCGACCGCCAGCTGCTTACCGGTCACCTTGCTGCCGTCGTTAGCCTCCCAGGTCGGCCCGCCGTAGTACTTGCCGACAGTTCTCTTATTGCTGTCGTAGAGCGTCGCGACCGGCGCGACGAAGACCCATTCGAACGCGTCACCGGCACCGGCCTTGGCGCGGCATTCATAGGTAATCTCGCCGATGCCGACTGTAGTCATCGAGTAATTGCTGCCGGCCGGGGGAGTGACTGCCGGCGGAGCGTCCGGGGCCCGCATGGTGCCTGCGCAGGCGGCGAGCACCATAGGTATTAACAAAGCTGAATAGCGTAACGTTTTCGACATGGCTGTTCCTCGTTTATTGTGTAGGCGCTCCGGCCGGAGCACCTGCCCACTATACGGGCGAAAGCGCCGATTGGATGCAGGCAAACCCGCGATGTCGAATTCGCGTCCGCCCGCTCGACTATTCAATGGCAGCACTTCGCAACAGCCGGATTGGAGAACGCCCTGCACTATCGATGTGTCACCAGTGACTGCAGGCCTAAATTCTAGGAGCCACCCGGTCGTAAAAAAAATCAACGTCGTTGTAGCACCCCGGCGTGCAGCAAGCGCCAATTCCACACCCCTTATCAGGAACAAGGAGATTCAAATGTCATATGTCGATGGATTTGTCGTGCCCGTGCCGAAGAGAAAACTGCAGGCGTATCGCCGCATGGCGGTCAAGGCTGGTAAAATCTGGCGTGAGCACGGCGCGCTCGAATACCGGGAATGCATCGCCGACGACGTGAAGCCGGGCAAGCACACGTCATTTCCGCAAAGCGTGAAACTAAAGGCCGGCGAGATAGTCGTTTTTCTTATATCGTCTATAAATCCCGCGCACAACGTGATCGCTGCGTCGCTAAGGTGATGAAAGACAAGCGGCTCGCCAGCATGATGGACCCGAAATCGATGCCGTTCGACGGCAAGCGCCTGATCTACGGCGGATTCAGGCTGCTGGTCGACTTGTAGCCGTCCCCCGCGGTCGGAATGCGCCGTGAGCCCCTCGGAGAGATCCTGTCGCTGCTCGCGCTGCTTTGGCCTCACGCCGCCGCGCCTTCGGCGTGCTCCTGCGCCGCATATAGGGCGCGCACGGTGGCGATGTTATCGGCCGCCTCGGCACGTTTGTCGGGACGATAGCCTTTGACGCGCGCGAAGCGCAGCGCCAGGCCACCTGGATAGCGCGAGCTTGCCTGAATTTCATTGAACGCAATTTCAACCACGATTTCCCGCCGCACATGGACGGCCATTTCGTCGCGGTAGGTTTCGAGCCTGAGAAATTCCTGCGTCTGCCATTCAAGCATCTGGTCGGTCAGGCCCTTGAATGTCTTGCCGAGCATGACATAGCCGCCGTTGATGTCATCGCGCGCGCCCAGATGAAGGTTGGAGAGCCGGCCCTTGCGGCGGCCGCTGCCCCATTCCGCCGCAAGCACCACGAGGTCCAGCGTATTGGCGCGCTTTATCTTGATCCAGCCCGCGCCGCGGCGGCCCGCCTCGTACGGCGCAGCCAGCGACTTCGCGACTACACCTTCGTGTCCCTGCGCGAGCACGTGCTCGAAAAACTGCGCGGCCTGCACGGGTTCGGCCGTCACGATGCGCGGAATGATCAGCGCGGGCGGCAGCGCCGCTTCCAGCACGCGAAAACGCTCGCTGGCCGGGCGCTCGACGAGTGCTTCGTCGTCGCTCAGCAGGCAATCGAAGAAAAAGACCGACAGCGGAAGCTCGCGCTGTTTTGCTTCGACGTCGAGCTTGCGGCCAAACCGTTGCATCGTGAGCTGAAACGAATGCGGCGTCCCGTCAGGGCGCAGCGCGATCGCTTCGCCGTCGAGTATCAGGTTCTTCTGCGGCGACGCGCGCACGGCGGCGACGATTTCGGGCACGCGCGCCGTCACATCGTTGAGATTGCGCGTAAATACACGCACGTTGTCGCCTTGCTTATGCACCTGCACGCGCGCGCCGTCGAGCTTCCATTCGAGCGCTGCGGTGCCGAGCGTGCGCAGCGCGTCCTCGATGGCGGGCGCAGATTGCGACAACATCGGCAGTACCGGTTGCATAAGCCGGATAGAAAACCGCGCGAGCGCCGCCGCGCCTTCGTGCATCAACGCCTGCGCGACCCCGGCGATGCCGCCCGCCGCCATTGCCGCCTTGCGCGCATCAGCAAGCTTGACGCCGCTGGCGGCAGCCACTGCTTCGAGCACCAGCGCCTGCAGCGCGCCCTGGCGCAACTCGCCGACGATCAGGCGCTGGAGAAAATCCTGTTCGTCCGGCGTGGCGCGCGCCAGCAGCGCCTGCAGCAATAGCATTCGTTTCCCCGTGGCGCCGGGGCCTGTTATCGACGCGAGTTCGCCAAACGCAGTATCGACGTCCGCAATGGTCAGTGGCGGCGTCCCGGCATGCGCCGTCGCGCCGGTCGTGCGCACCGCGGCGTAGCTCACGCCGAGCTTCCCCTGCCGCGTCTCGCCGCTCAAATACGCGACCGCAGTCGGCACTTCGCCGGTTTCAAGCGCGCGCAGGTAGTCAGCGAGTTCGCGTACTTTGGCGAGCCGTCCCGGCGTTTGCGCAACGCGGCCGGAGACCGCGGCTAGGGTGGAGAAGTAAGTCATGCAGGCACCAGGAATTGGTGCCCGAAAGTCAGCGGTTAGTTCCGCGCAACGCGCTGAAGGTAACGGTGGGCCGCTCGCGCTAGGGCTTCTGTTGCGCGCTCGCGTAGTGCCGGGGCAGCACGATCCGGAAAATCGTGCCGCGGTCGGGTTTGGACGTCATTTCCACCGTGGCATCGAGCAACTCACACAGACGTTTCACGATCGCAAGGCCGATACCCTCGCCGGGTTCCTGAGTAACCCGCCGATGGTCAGGCGGCGGTATCGAAAGGTGCGCGGATTTGACCGTGGGCTGCGAACCTCCTCCATCGACGTTGCCTTCGACCTGGCGCGCCTCTTCGGTGGCTTCTTCAATCGCGCCCGCGAGCGGCGCCCCGGGGCCCGCGTGAAAACCGGGGCCGGTATCCTCGACGACCAGCATCCAGCGCTCCGGGTCGTTGGCGCGGCTGTCGCCCCAACGTGCCGTCACGCCGCCGCGCTTCGTATATTTGAGGGCATTGATCAACAGGTTCTGCACGATGCGCTGGATCTTCACCGCATCGCCTTCCACCGCGAAACCGGCCGGGCCATCGGTCTTGAGGTACAACCCGCGCTCGTCGGCGAGCGGCTGCAGGTTCTCGCACAGCTCACCTACCAGGGCGGAAGCGTCGAGAGGCCGAATGTCGCGCTGCTCATGGCCGGCCTGCAGCCGCGCCAGACTCATGACGTCATCGAGCATGACGTGCAGTGACGATACGTTCTTCTTGAGCAGGCGCAGGAAATTGTCGCGCACCGGCTGGGCCACATGTTCGAGCGTCAATCCCGTCGTCACGTTCGCGACTACCCCGACTTTGCCGCGCAGATCGTGCACCGCTTCGCGCCACAGGGCGGCGCGCTCGCGCTCCAGTTCGCGCACCTGCTCGAGCGCCTCTTCGAGGTCGCGCACGTAACCCGAGGCCTCGATCTGCTGCATCTCGAAATAGCGGTCCGAGCTTTCGCTTACGCCCCAAACGCACACGCTGCCCAGCGCACGGTAGGCGGCCGGCATGACGGACGGCTCGAGATCCGGGTGCGCCGCGGCATAATTTTTCAACTCGTCGGCGAGACACAGTTGCAGATGACCCCACTCGCGCGTCACTTCGCGCAGGTGGTAGCCCTGCTGCCAGCGATGCAGGCCATGCGCGGCGGCGTCTTCCTTCGATACTTTTTTTGCGTCGGCGTGCTCGACGGCGGCGCGCGCGCACAACTCGCGTCCCAACGCATCCAACACGTGCGGAATGTGGTCGTTCAACTGCTTGCGCGGCAGGGACGAAGCGGTGGTCAGCTGCGGATCGCGCTCGATCGCGGCACGCCACGCATCCAGGATCGCCTGCTTGCGCCCGGCCAGATGCTCGGCGAGGCTTGCCAATTGCAGGTCCAGTTGATCGCTACGGTTCATGGGCTCTTCAGAGTCAGGGGTACGCGGTGGGGTCAGATAGCCGTCTTCGATGCATTGCAAATCGGGAGCTAATTATACTCCTGCGACTGCCGGCGCCATGCCGTGCGCCTCAATTTTCCGGGGCCCGGCGGCCGGATTGCTAGTCGGCGCGCACGGTACGCCCGGCCGCCCACTGGCGCAACGCGCCGACTTTCTCCGCCATCACCACCGACAGCGGTCGGGTGTGGCCGATTTCGCCAAGCACGTGCGCGGTAGCCAGCGGTTGCTGGGTGGCCAGCGCTTCGTAAATGGCGGCGACGATCACCTGTTCGATTTCCGCACCCGAGAAATCCTCCGCCGCCGCCGCGAGCTGCGCCAAATCGAATTTCGCCGGGTCGAGCTTGCGCTTCTTCAGATGAATGCGGAAGATGTCGGCGCGCGTGGCGGCATCGGGCAAATCGACGAAAAATATCTCGTCCATGCGGCCTTTGCGCAAAAGCTCCGGTGGCAATTGGGTGACGTCATTGGCGGTCGCGACCAGAAATACTTTTGCGGTACGCTCCGCCATCCACGTCAACACTGTGCCGAGCATGCGCCGCGACACACCGCCGTCACTCTCGCCGCCGTCGGACGCAAGGCCTTTTTCGATTTCGTCTACCCACAGCACGCACGGCGCCATCGCTTCAGCCTGCTTCAGCGCCTCGCGCAGGTTGCGCTCGGATTCGCCATGAAACTTGTTGTAAAGGACGGCGAAGTCGAGCCGCATCAACGGCACGTTCCACGAACCGGCAATTGCCTTGGCGGCCAGGCTCTTGCCGGCACCCTGCACGCCGAGCAGCAACACGCCCTTGGGCGGGTCGACGCCGAGTTTCGCCGCGTCGCCGGTGAACGCCATGCGCCGCCGGTCGAGCCAGCGCTTGAGCCCGCCCAGGCCGCCGATATCGCTCATGTTGCCGCTGTCCATTTCGAACTCGAGCAGTCCGTCCTGGCCGAACGCATCGCGCTTGAACTTGAGGATGCGTCGCACGTCGTCGAAATTGATCATGCCGTCGATGCGGATCGCCTCGCGGATCAGGCGGCGCGCGTCTTCCTCGCACATGCCGGCCAGATATTGCACGATAAGCTCGACGGCCTGCTGGTCGCCTTTCAGCGGGCCATGGCCTTCCGTCCGCTGCCAGAGCTGTGCCTCCTCGCGAAATAGGTCGCGGATTTCGGCGACTTCCGGCAACGGTAGATTGAAGCGCGCGCTCATGCGCACGAGATCGGACGGCAGGTCGAGCCGGGCGCCGACGAAAACCAGCGTGCGCGCGGTCTTGTAGTACTCCTGGGCGATTTCCTTGACCAGCCGCACGTTGACGGGGTTTTCGAAATAAGGCTGCGCGTCAATCAGCACATACACGCCGTTCTGCGGCGTCTTGTCGATGTGCCGCAGCGCATCCTGGAATTCGTACGTCTGCGTCATTACGTCGGTGCGCGGCACGCGCTTCAACCCGTCGGCGACGGTCCACACGAAGAGCGGCCAGTTTTCGAGGTTGGCGACGCGTTCCAGGAGCTTCATCATGCGCGTTTCTTCGCGCGTCTCGATCTGCACGACCGGGAAGCGCGAGCGGATGACAACGGCCAGATCGCGCAGGGTATCAGCCATGGCCCGCGCCTAATTGGTGGAGCAGTTTGTCATGAATGCCGCCGAAGCCGCCATTGCTCATGATGAGCACATGGTCGCCCGGCCTGGCGGCGGCGGAAATCGCGGCCACCAGCTTGCCGATGTCCTGATGCACTTCTGCCTTGCCGCCCAGCGGCGCGAGCGCTGCAGCCGCGTCCCAGCCGAGGTTCGCGCCATAGCAGAACACGCGGTCGGCATCGGCGAGGCTCGCCGGCAGCGCGTCTTTCATCATGCCGATCTTCATCGTATTCGAGCGCGGCTCGAGCACGGCAAATATGCGCGTCGGGTGCGAGAGCTGCGACGTTTTCCCGCGCAGCCCCGCCAGCGTTGTCTTGATCGCCGTCGGATGGTGCGCGAAATCGTCATATATATGCACGCCATTGACGGTGCCGCGCAGTTCGAGCCGGCGCTTGACGTTTTCGAATGCGGCGAGCGCCTCGATCGCCACGGCCGGCGCGACGCCGGCGTGGCGCGCCGCGGCGAGTGCAGCGAGCGCATTCAGCTGGTTGTGCACGCCCAGTAGGTCCCACTGCACTGCGCCCTGGGATTTGCCGTTGAGGCTTACTTCGAACCGGCCGTCGGCCGCCTGCGCGCCCGCGTGCCAGCCGCCGGCAACGTCGAACCGCTCGACCGGCGTCCAGCAGCCGCGCGCCAGCACGCGTTCCAGATTCGCGTCGGCGCCATTGCTGACGATGAGCCCATTGCCCGGCACGGTGCGCACCAGATGATGAAACTGGTTCTCGATCGCGGCGAGATCGGGAAAGATGTCGGCATGATCGTATTCGAGATTGTTGAGCACCGTGGTGCGCGGCGAGTAGTGCACGAATTTCGAGCGCTTGTCGAAGAACGCCGTGTCGTACTCGTCGGCCTCGATCACGAAAAACGGTTCATTGCCGATGCGCGCCGAAATGCGGAAATTCTCCGGCACGCCGCCGATCAGGAACCCCGGGTTGAGCCCGGCGTGCTCGAGTATCCACGCCAGCATCGCCGTAGTCGTCGTTTTACCGTGGGTACCCGCCACAGCCAGCACCCAGCGCCCGCGCAATACATTCTCGGCGAGCCACTGCGGTCCCGAGATGTACGGCAGGCCGCGATTGAGGATTTCTTCCATCAGCGTGTTGCCGCGCATCACCACATTGCCGATCACATAGACATCGGGATCGAGGTTTACCTGGGCGGCGGCGTAGCCCTCGATGAGCTTGATGCCCTGCGCTTCGAGCTGAGTGCTCATCGGCGGGTACACGTTGGCATCGCAGCCCGTGACGGTATGGCCCGCGGACTGCGCGATCGCCGCGATGCCGCCCATGAAGGTGCCGCAGATGCCGAGGATGTGTATTTTCATTTAAAGATTTTTAGCTTTTTTAATTGCATCGCTTTGCCGCAACTACAACGGAATGTCCGGCAGCGAGGCGGAGCGCGTACCGGCCAGCGGACGGTTGTCGGCGGCGTGATACGACAACACGAGGGAAAACTTGGTGTCCGCCGTCTGGTTGTGGCCGGCCGCGTGAAAGAGGCGGCAATGAAAAAACAGCACGTCGCCGGGGTCGAGCTCGACGCGGCGCTGGGTGCGGATCAGCGGTTTATTCGCTTCGACATCGAGGCGCAGGAATAGCGCGTCGTCGACCTGTGCCGGCGTGAAGTCCATGCGGTGCGAGCCCGGCAGCACGAGCAAACAGCCATTCTCGAAATATTCGCGGCCGAGCGCCAGCCATACGGACACCAGTTCGGGCCGTTCGAACGACCAGTAACGGATGTCCTGGTGCCAGTTCGTGATGCTGCTGTAGCTCGGGTTCTTCGTCATCACGCAATTGTGATGGACCTGCGACAGTTCGACCTTGGGCGCCATCAGTTGCCGGAGGCGGCCCGCGAGTTCGGGCTGCGTCGCCCATTGCGCGATAAGCGGATCACGCGCACAGGCCTGCAGCAGGCGGCGCACGGTGCGGCCGCCGGGTGCGGCCAGCGACGCTGGCGCGCCCGGATACTTCGTATCGGTTTCGAATTCGACCGGCGGTACTGCGGTTACCAGGTCGCGCTGCGCAATCGCCCTGATCGCGGCGCAGTCGGCGGGTGAAGCGAATCCGCGCGCCACGCTATAGCCGTCACGATTGAACTGGGCTACTTCGGCGGCGGAGAACATAGTCGCGCGGCGTTAAGCGGTTTCAGGCTGCGCCGCGCGCGGCTCCCGCGCGGGCTCGTAGGCGAGATAAGGCGCGAGCCAGCGCTCGGCGTCCGCGATACTCATCGTCTTGCGCCGCGCGTAATCCTCGACCTGGTCGCGCGCGAGCTTGCCGACCGCGAAGTACTGCGAATCGGGATGCGCGAGGTGAAAGCCGCTCACGGATGATGCCGGCCACATCGCATAGCTTTCCGTCACGGTGATGCCGACTTCGGGCGCACGCAGCAGCTCGAACAGCGGGCCTTTCTCCGTATGATCGGGACACGCCGGATAGCCGGGCGCAGGACGGATGCCGCGGTATTTCTCGGCGATGAGCTCGACGTTTTCGAGCGTCTCGTCTTTCGCGTAGCCCCAGAATTCGCGGCGCACGCGCTGATGCAGCAGTTCGGTGAACGCCTCGGCCAGACGGTCGGCAATTGCCTTGAGCATGATCGAATTGTAATCGTCGAACTTGTCCTCGTAGGCCTTCACCCGCTTGTCGATGCCGATACCGGTGGTGACGGCGAACGCACCGATATAGTCTTTGACGCCGGATTCTTTGGGCGCGATGAAATCGCCGAGACACAGATTGGGACGGCCGGTCGGTTTCACATTTTGCTGACGCAGGTTGTGCCACGTCATCACCACGCGATCGCGCTTCTCGTCGGCGTAGATTTCGATATCGTCGCCGCCGTTGATGCTGTTTGCCGGAAAAATGCCGAACACTGCGTTGGCGGTCAGCCATTTGCCGTCGATGATCTTCTTCAGCATCGCCTGCCCTTCGGCGAGCACTTTGCGCGCTTCGACCCCGACGACTTCGTCGTCGAGTATCTTCGGATAAGAGCCCGCGAGCTCCCACGTCTGGAAGAACGGCGCCCAGTCGATGAACGGCGCGATGTCCGCGAGCGCGTAGTTTTTAAGTTGTTTGAGGCCAAGGAACGACGGTACCGCGGGGGTGTACGCGCGCCAGTCGGTCTTGAGTCCGTTGCGACGCGCTTCCGCGAGCTTCAGCATCGGGCCTGGGCCCGCCTTGTTCTCATACTGTGTCTTGATGCGCGCGTATTCCGCCTTGACATCGGCGAGATAGCCCGCCTTCAATTCATCCGACAGCAGATTGCTGCACACGCT
>JBDSSV010000454.1:0-11848 GCA_039928535.1 Burkholderiales bacterium | reverse complement strand
GGGGGGAGACTGTCGGCATTATCGGGCGCAACGGCTGTGGCAAATCCACTTTGTTGCAACTTATCGCTGGCACGTTAGCGCCTACGCGAGGTAGTGTGGAAGTCAATGGCCGAATAACGGCGCTGCTCGAACTTGGCAGCGGATTCAATCCGGAATTCACCGGACGCGAGAATGTTTCCATAGGTGCCGCAATTATCGGCCTGTCGCCGGACGAGGTCGCCGACCGCTTTGACGAGATCGTCGAGTTTTCCGGGATCGGTAATTTCATCGAGCAACCCGTAAAGTCGTATTCGACTGGCATGCTGGTTCGGCTTGCATTCGCCGTCTCGGTGTGCGTGGAACCCGATATCCTCATAGTCGATGAAGCATTAGCTGTCGGAGATGAAAAATTTCAACGCAAATGCTTCGCCCGGCTCGAAAGCTTAAAAAGCCGCGGCGCTTCGATCCTTTTTGTCTCTCATTCCTTGCCGCAAATTATTGAACGGTGCGGGCGTGTGCTGTTACTCGAAAACGGCAGGCGCGTAATGTACGAATCCCCGCCTCGGGCGGTGCGCTCATATCAGAGATTGATATACGCATCACCCGCCGAGCAGGCGCAATTATTAGGCGATCTGAATACGGCAGGCCCACACGGAGGGCGGCATGAAAGATCTGTTGGAAGCACATCTCCAGTCGAGGACGCTACGCGACGGCACGTCGAAGCATTCGACCCCGGCTTGGTTCCCGACACGACCACTGTTTACCCCGCGCGGGGTGCGCTGATAGAGGGATTTCAGATTCAAGACGTCAACGGACATGTGGTCAATCTTGTGCGCCCTCACGAACAGTATCGGATAATCATGTTCGGTCGCTGTCTGGCCGATTTCGCGAAAATCTGGTTTGCTGTTCATATATGCTCAACTTCCGGAGCAGTGATTGCGGGTCAACGATATCCGGAAGAAGGAAGGTTCATAGAAAATCTCCGGGTTGGAGAAAGATTTAAGATCGCTTTCTGGTTCCATATGGCTTTGCTACCCGACACTTATTTTATAGGCGGGGGCATCTGGTCTACGTCCGAGCTGAGCTGCGTTCACCGGATATTGGATGCCCTCATGTTCCGAGTTGAGAACGACGGTCCGCAACTTGCATTCGGGTACTGCAACTTAATCGCAACAGCCGCAGATTTTGAACGGTTTTAAAATATCGGCGACCAGTCTGCGCGCGCTCGGTGCTTCGCATCTGAGGTACAGGCACCTGCTTACGTTCGCCATGACGGAGGGTTTCGGTCTGGTACCGCTAGAGGCCATGGCGATGGGCAGCGTTCGCTATGAAGAGTTGGTGCAAAGCCCGTCGCTCGTGTTGGAGGCCGCTGGAGTGTCCGGTGCCTGCACCGGAAATGTGCCGGCGATCAAGATGCGGAACACACCACCTAACGCACGAACGCTCGGGCAGCGCGAAAAAAATGTCGATGCAAGCGGGACCGTTGCCGGCTACGCAGGCGCTTTTACGGCGCCTCAATCCGATAGAGCCGCGGCGATGTCAACGGGCGGACAAAAGGCACAGTCCGGATGAATAGCAATCGCTCGACGCCGAAGCGCGTAATTGTTGTTCTTGGCATGCACCGCAGCGGTACGAGCGTCATCACGCGCGGGTTGGCCGCACTCGGCGTGACTCTCGGCGACAGGTTGATGCCTCCTCAACCCGTCAATCCAAAGGGGTTTTGGGAAGATCTCGACGTCAATGAGTTGAATGTCCAGATGCTCAACGCGGTAGGCAGCGACTGGCACTGCCTTGCCCCTATCGAGCCGGAAGATGTCGACGCTTTGCGCGATAAGGGCTTTCTCGAAAGAGCGGCAAGCTTATTGCGGGGGAAGGTTTGCGACTCCAGGGTATTCGGATTCAAAGATCCGAGGGTGACGAAATTACTGCCGGTATGGAACGAGGTCATCAGCCAGTGCGGGTTCGAAGCCGCGTACGTGCTGACTCTGCGTCACCCTCTGAGTGTCGTGGACTCGTTAACTCATACGATGGGCTTTGATGCAGATAAAACTTATGCTCTTTGGCTCGCGCATGTCATAACGAGCGTCGCAGGTACGGTTGGCAAGAACCGAGTGCTCGTGGACTATGACTTGATGATGCAAGCGCCGGAACGGCAACTTAATCGGATCGCAAACCACCTGAAGCTGGAGATCGATCCAGAAGCCTCACACAACTATCGATTTGATTTTCTGGACTCTGCACTTCGGCATTCGGTTTACAGTCTGCAGGATTTGTCGCTAGACAGCGCGTGCCCTGCTCTCGTGCGTGAGGTTTATACTTCATTGCTAGATGTCGCAGTTGACCAGCGGACCGTCGATGACGTTGAAGTGAACGCGGCTTGCGTCCGGTGGGCTCGGGACTTGGAGCGATCGATTTGGCTTTTAAAGCAGGCCGATCGCCTTTATGCGAAAAACCTGCATTTGCATCGACTGGCCGCCTGTTCGGAAAAATTGATTATTGAACATGACGATCATATCGCAAGGCTCACTAAAATCGTTGCCGAGCGCGATGCGCAAATCGCAATACTTAGCGAAACTAACCTCGAGCGTGGGCGACTCATCCAAGCGTTCATCGATTCGATGAGCTGGAAATTGACCAAACCACTGCGCGCATTGCGTCGACTGATAACTTGATTGGCGCGTTCATGAATCTTGTCCTATCAGCGTTTCGTAAAAGGGCGGGAAACGTCGTCTCGGTGCAGGATCGTTGGACGAAATGTGCACGTGCCGCTCCTCCGAACCGGTTCGCAAATGGCGAGTCATTGAGCAGACGCCACGATGGTGGCGGGCCCGGCAAGTACACGATATCCGCGACTGCTACGCGGACTCCGCTCAGACTTTCAGATCAGGCGGCCGGCGCGTGCTCGACCAGAGTGTCGTATAAGGGCCCGAAGGTCGCTTCTACGCAAAAACGATCGACAAAGCGCGCGCGCGCGGCTGCCCCGTAGGCGCGCGCCTTGTCGGGCTGGCTAAGCAACGTCCCCAGGGCCTTCGCCATCTGGCGCACCTGGCTGGCCTGCACGAGCAGGCCGCAAGATTCGTGAACGATGGCTTCCTTGCAGCCATCTACGTCCGTGGTCACGATCGGCAGGCCATGCGACATGGCGGTCAGCAGGGCGATCGGCATGCAGTCGAAAATCGACGCGTGCGCATAGACGTCGGCTTCGTCGTAATACGAACGCAGCGTGGCGGGCTGCACGTTATGCACCACGCGCACGTGGCCGCGCAGGTCAGGCCGCAGGATGCGCCGCACAAGATCACGCGCATCCGGGCTGATCGACGGGCGCGTGCAACCTACGATACAAAGTTCCGCGTCATCGGGAATCAGACCCTCGGCGCGGCCGAGGGCGAACGCCTCAATCAGCGCGCGGGTTCCCTTTCTCGCGCTGACCGATCCGACATTCAGGATCACGCGTCTTTGCTTGCCGCGGGGATACGGCGAAGCGCAGGCATCAGCCGCGGTTCTGCGGATGCCGCTCCAGTAACGAACCTGCCCGGCATAATTGTTGCCGGTCCAGCGCAGCCTCGTTGCGTCGGACCCGTACAGCATCTTTAGCCGGCCGTCTGCGACCAGCCGCTGCAGCGTCGAATTCGCCTCGTTCCCGGGTATCAACCATTGCGGTTCGACGCTCTCATGAATGTACCAAAAAGCCGGCCCTTGCCATGTCCCGGCCAGATTCGCGACGATCGGCCAAGAGGCTACCGAATTAATGACGAGTATGCCCCGCACCCGCGTCCTTAGTTGCACCTGCCACACCCACAGCGCGAACTCGTGCAGCTTTTTTGTCAAGCGATGCAGTATCCGCTCGGGCAGTTGCCGGCCGCGCCGGGACCAGTGATGCGTCAAGGCTTCAAAACGCGCCATGCGGTCCAACAGCAAAGGCTGCGCCTTGACGCATATTCCTCGTTTGGTGAATTCTGGTCTGAGCGGACCGTCTGCCAGGCTGAGGACCGTGACCGCGCATCCGCGTTCGCGCAGCAACGACGCGAGTTCGAGCACGATGACGGGCGCGCCGGTCAGGCTCAGTTCATGGGTTACAAGGGTGAATTCGTGATTGCAATTCTGGCGCGGAGATCTAATTTGCGGGGCGCCAGCGGATGCAACAGTATCCGGGGAGGAATCGCGGTACTCGAGGAGACCATCGAATGCCTGATTAAACGTTACCGACCAGCCGCTATGGCCCACAAAAAAAGCATGCGCTTCGAAGATATCCGCGAGCGGGTTTGCCGGCTGCGGATTTGCGATGAGAGCGAGCAAATGCTTGCGGACGACCTCTGCATGCTCGTCGTCCGCGTGCGCGGGATCGTGGGCGTTTGAATCGGCATGCACGCGGTGAAAAAGCAGCTTTTCGGCGATCATGCACGGCTCCTGAATCAGTGCGGCGCGCAGAAAAAAATCCAGATAGTACAGATTCGGAAAGTCCACGAATTCGCCCACCGTATCGAGGACATCTCGGCGCATGAACAGATTGCCCGGCGCCGCCACGATATCCGCGAATACGGCGAGGCACGACAGGCTCGGATACGCGGCGATATGCTGCAGCAGGATGCGGTCGTAGCCGGCGCGCCAGCGATCATCGATACCGAGAGCGCGGCCATCGCTGTCGAGCGGCGCGACATGAGTAATCACGACGGCGGCATTGCGGGCGACAGAGAGGCAGCGCTCAAGCCGGTCTACGGCATATACATCATCCGTGCTCATGAGCGAGATGAACTCGCCCCGCGCGGCGCGCCAGCCGTCGTTGAGCGACTGGGCTTCCGGGCGATCCTTGCCGTCGATCGCGCGCAATGCAACGCCCGGCGGCGCGGCGCTGACGAGCGCTTCGGCTTCGGCGCGGCAATCCGTGCGCGCGCTGCCGTCGACGATTATCAGTTCGATAGGTCTGTGCGTCTGGTCGACTACTGACCGCACAGCTTCGGCTGCATATCGCGCGTGGCCGCGCAGGTGCAGAATGACAGAGATCAAGGGATTTGGTGGGCTCATCTTCGATACGCGTGTTGCATACGCCGCCCAACGGCGCTGTCAGCCGATTGTAGCCCAAGTCGTATTCAACAAACCTGCTGCCGGTGCGGGACGGCGAATCAGCGCGACGGAGTTCACGGGGAATTCCGAACAAGGCGATAATTGGAGATCAGGCTCAACCGGCAATCGCTGGTACCGCCTGCAAAGAGGATAAACGAAATCGGCGCTCGCATCTTGCGAAGCCGTCTGCGTCGTTCATGACCTATACATTCCTGGCATTGGCAGTCTCATTTCTTCTGACACTGGCCGTCATCCGGATGCATGTTATGCAGGGGGAGTCGCGCGCGGCGAGGGCGCATGGCTTCGGCCGCGCCGGCGGGATCGGGGTCGCGGCGGGCCTGCTAGCAAGCCTACTCGCGCGGTTGCTCGATGACGCGCCCTACGCGCAGGATTGCGCGCGCATGGGACTGGCGCTGCTAGCCAGCGCAGCGCCGGTATGCGCCGCGGGTCTGCTCGACGATTTTACGCAGCGCGTGAGCGTAAAAGTCCGGCTCGCTGCTGCCTTGGTGTCGGCCGTGCTGGCAGGTTGGTTGCTGGGGGCCTGGGTCGAGCGTCTGGACGTGCCCATGCTCGATGCGGCGATCGCGGTGCCGGGCATTTCGATTGTGTTCACGTGCCTGTTGGTGGCCGGCCTCACCAACGCTTTCAACATTATCGACGGATTCAATGGCTTGGCAGGCGGCGTCGCGAGCATCATTCTGCTGGGGACCGCCTACGTCGCGTTCAAAGTGGGCGATGTCCTGATCGTGGCGGCGGCGGTGACCGCGGTCGGCGCGATCGCCGGCTTCATGCTGCTCAATTTTCCGCGCGGCCTGATTTATCTCGGTGACAACGGCGCGTACCTGCTGGGCTTCTGGATCGCGGTCCTGGAGGTCCTTCTGGTCGGCCGCCATCCTGAAGTGTCGGCCTGGTTTCCGGTCCTGTTGTGTGCCTACCCGGTGTGCGAGGTCTTGTTCTCGATTTATCGCCGCGCGGTCGTGCGCCGCGCCCATCCCGGTTTGCCCGACGTCGCGCATTTGCATCACCTGATCTACAAGCGGCTTGTCCGGTGGCTGATAGGGACAAGGCTGCCGGTGCACCGGATGCAGCGAAATTCGCTTACCGCGCCTTACCTGTGGCTCTTGACTTCGATTGGTGTGGCGCCGGCGGTCTTGTTGTGGCAGATGCCCCATGCATTGCAAATCGGCAGTGCGCTCTTTGCCGGGGGTTATATCTATGCTTATGCCCGCATCGTGAGGTTCCGTGCTCCGCGCTGGTGGGTGTTGCGCAAGATCCGCCAGCGTCCGCCCTCCGCCTCGGAGCACCGTTGAGCGTGTTATTTCAACGCGCATTCTGGCTGAATCTTGGCGGCGCGAGCGTAGTTGCGATTGTAGCCGCCGTACCCATCATGATGAGTGGCGTTATGACGCGCGGCTTCGAGATTGCGAAGCAATGCGTGGCCGAGCCGCTGGCCTTGCTTGCCGTTGGTGCGGTCCTGCTCGGTGCGCGCCGTCACTGGTTTGTTCAGCGCGACTCGGCAACGAAGACTGCCGCAGCCGCGCTCGCTGCATTTTTGGTGCTGGCGATGATTTCAGCCGCGTTGTCCGAAAATCCCGAGGTTGCCGTCTTTGGCGGGTATTACCGCCGCGAAGGCCTGCTGGCATGGGTTGTGTATGGTGCCTTCTTCTTTGCTGTGCTGGGTTGGGCGAGTAGTTGGCGCCGGGCCGACAACCTGCTCGATGTGCTGCTGCTGGCAAGCGTGATTCCGGCAGCATATGCCGTGCAGCAGCGCCTCGGCCTGGATTTCTACGTTGTTCCCAGCGGCGAATTGGTGCGGCCCGGCGCGACCCTGGGCAGCCCGGTGTTTCTAGCTGCGTACCTCGGCATCCTGCTGCCAATCACCGCGGTGCGCTGCTGGCAGGCGCGGCGCGAGGCGTACCGATTCGCTTTGTGGCTTGCGGTGTCGCTATTGCAGGCGGGTGCGCTACTGCTTACGCAGACGCGCGGGCCGCTACTGGCGCTGTTTGCCGGCATGTTGTTGCTGGCCTGTTGCGCCGCGGGGTACGCGCGGGTGCGCAGCTTTTTTTTCGCCAGTGCCGCCGCGCTGACGCTGGCGGCGGCGGCGCTGATTGCAATTAATACTTTTTCCAGCGCCCGGCAATGGGCGCAGGATGTGCCGGTGGCGCGCCGTCTGGTGTTCGACCTTAGCCGCCATGCAGGGGACGAAACGCAACGCGCATCCGCCAGCGCCGCGGCGCGCCTGGCCATATGGTCGGCAGGGGCTGACACCTTTGCGGGTGCACCGCTTGAAAACAAACTGCTGGGCTACGGACCGGAATCAGCGTCCCTGCACTATTTCGCGCACATTCCGGCGTCGATGATGCGCTTGATCGGGCACGATACTTACTTCACCTTTGACCGCATGCATGCCGATGCCTTGGACATAGTCCTGAATTTCGGCGCGCTCGCGTGGGCTGTCTATGGGCTGTTTTTTTGCGCGGTCATGTATGCATCTGCGCGCGCGTTGTACGGACTTTCGGGACGTGGCCCGCCATTAATTTTCATGGGATGCACGATTGGTCTTGGCGCGATTTTCGCCGCGGCGGCGGCCAGCGCCGGACTTGCATCTGCCGCGATGCCCGCCTTCGGATTGGGCATGGGCGCCGGCTGGTTTGTGTTTATGGTTGGCCACGCGTATCAGGCGCTGAATGAAGGGACGGCGCGAGGGCCGGCAGCGGGACGCTGGACGCTGCTTGCCGGCCTCACAGCGGCGCTGGTGGTTTTCTGGCTGGATGCGCAAATAAATATTCCCGTGCTGACGACGCGCCTGATTTCATTTGCAATCGCGGCGCTTATTCTGATCACTGCGAACGCGCCTCGCCACGACGACGCTGAAGCTGATACCAACGCCGGATTTGCCGCGGAACATGGGATTTGGTGCTGGGGGATTGCGGTATCTCTGGTTGCCGCCTGCGCAAGTTCATTTCCCATTTCGTCGCTCGCTGCTAGCAGCGGCGCGCCAGCACCTGGAAACTGGTCGCTGAGAATTGCGCCGATGTTCGTATTGATGTTGGCCGCCGCGTTGGCGGCGCGGGGAAATGCGCGGCGCACCGCCACAGGCACCCTGCGAACGGTGCTTGTCATAACTCTGGGACTGCCGTTGGTTTACGCGGCGGTTCATGGAGCGTCAATGGCAGCGCAGGATTTTGCTCCTGGCATTGCCATGGTGGAGTCGATCGCCATCGCATCATTCGACGGACCCGTATTTATATTTGCAATGTGCGTGGCTTTTGCCCTGCAGGCGAGCTGGCACGCGGGAATGCACGCGCCGCTTATTTCTGCCGCGGCACGCTGGTCGATCTGCGCTGTTGCAGCGTCGATATTGCTCGTTGCCATTCACGACTGGCGCGCGACGCGCGCCGACGTGGCGGCGACGCTCGCGTTGCAGGCTTCCACTCTGCGACCGCAGCTGGCTGACCAACTGGGCGAAGAGGCGATACGGCTGCTGCCGTACGAGCGCTATTACCGGCGCCAGCTGGCGTTCGACCTGCTCGGCAGGGCAGTGGCTGTCATGCGTACGCTGGCCGCAAGTCCCGAGCAGGGTCCCGCAGCGGCGCAACGATTGAACGCGGTTTTAAGCGATCTTGCGGCCGCCGAAACCGCGGCGCGCAAGGCCGTGCTGGTATTTCCACACGATCCTTGGGTCATCGTCACGCTGGCGAACGTACTGCAGATAGAAGCGTTGCGGGTCCTAAGGCCGCTCGACCCTGAGGGTGGGGCGCGTGCGGCGCGCGAGGCTGATCAACTTTTTGAACGCGCGCATGCAATGTTTCCCAATCAACCCCTTTTTCTGCGCAATTGGGCTCAATTGCTGGCCGACCAAGGGCGCTCGATGGATGCGTACAAACTATTGGATCTAATGGAGAAATTGATACCGACTGAACCTGAGGCTTATGTCGCCAAAATCTTGATTGCCAGGCAAATATCTGATGATTCTGAGGTTTCCGAAACGATCGAACGGGCGCGTCGGATGTTGGAGCCGTCGGCGTTCGCCCAGCTCTCTAATGTTGCAAATGTGCAACAAAGATAGGATAAATATCAGTCTTTAGAAGGATTTACGTGGGTTCTACGTGAAATGGTTGGTAAGCTGATCTTATGCGGGAGGACTTTATAGACTTAGTGCGTTTAGAAACGTGACGTTCGGTTGATTCAACGTACGTTTCTCGGTTTTCTGTTTGAAATTCAGTCGAACTTAGGGGTTCAAAAAATGAACTTAAGAAATATCCTTACGCGCATCGCAGCGTTGGCGTTGCTCGCGGTTTTCGGGCAGGCGTCGGCGCAAACTTCGTCGCAACCCAATAACAGCCCGGGCCTGGCGAACGCGTTGATTACCAGTACCGGAATAAGCACGGCCGACGGTCTCGCCGGCGCTGTCGGCAGTTTCGTCGGCGGCGGGGGCGGACAGACTGCAGGCCTGGGCCTCAACATGAAGCGCTTTGCACTCTCCGGCGAAACCGGCGCAGCCGCCGCACCGGGCGCCAAAGCATGGAACGTGTGGTTCGCATACGCGCGCAACAATATCGCTTACAACTTCGCGCCCCTGCAATCCGACGGCAGGGTCAATGTTTACCTCGCCGGTATCGACTACACGTTCAATAACAACGTCGTCTTCGGCGTTGCTACGGCTGTGGACCGTACCGATGTCGATCTCAATTTCTCCGGCGGTAGACTCAAGGGCAGAGGCGTAACTGTTTCGCCTTACCTGGGTATTGCCATCAATAAAAACCTCGCCTTCGATGCGACACTGGGCTACGGACAGACTGACGTCGATACGGCTGTCGGCGGGGTGGCAGGTTCGTCGCGAACCGACCGCAATGTGGGTACACTCGGCCTCACGTATCGCGCCGTCATCGACAAGTGGACATTAACCGCGCGCGGTGCCTACCTGGCCGTTCACGACAAGCTCGGCGCCTATACGCTGTCGAATGGCACGTGTGTGCCGGATGGAACCGTCAATGTTTCACAGGTGCGCTTGACTGGAATGGCCGCATATACGGTCGGCCAGTTCACCCCGTATGCCGCGCTGACCTATGTTAACGACGTTAAACATCCGAACCAGCCGCCGGTCGGCGGCGTCGCTTCTGCCAACGACCGCGACGCATGGGTGCCTGCCATCGGCGTGCGTTTCAGGGTAGACAATCAAGTCTACGGCAGCATCCAGTACCAAAGCGAGCGCGCGCGTTCGGAAGTGAAGAACAACCAGTTCATGTTCAACATCGGAGTACGGTTCTAGGGGGCGGGTCTGCGAGGCCGGCGACGTCAGTCGGCACTGCAGGGAGCGGTAAATGACACTGCCGAGTTGGGTTGCTCCCGGCTCGGCAGTGTTATTTTGTGCAGCATGCGCCTGGCTGCAGTCGCCGTCCGAGCACGCGCAGACACTGGCCGAAGCGGCAGGCTACGTCCAGTTTGCGGTGCCCGACGCGCGCTTGCGCGCTTATGTGAAACGCGCTGCGCCGGGAACGAACGGCGCGCGCGTGACGGTCTACGTCGAGAGCGACGGTGCGCCCTGGCGTTTTACCGACGAGCCGCCGGCTGATCCCACGCCGCTCAAACCGCTGGTTTTGCGCATGGCACTGGACGATCCGGCGCCGGCAACGGCTTACCTGGCGCGGCCATGCCAATATCTGAGCGATGCCGATCTGCTCAAATGCGATCCGCAGTTGTGGATGCGCGGGCGTTTCGGCAACGAAGCGGTCGCGGCAATGAACACGGCCATCGATCAGATCAAGCGCGGCCTAAACGCGCGGGAAATCGATCTCGTCGGCTATTCAGGCGGCGGTGCGATGGCCGCATTGATCGCCGCCCGCCGCAGCGACGTGGGTTGCCTGGTTACGATCGCAGCGCCGCTCGACACCGCCGCATGGACGGATGCCTTACGTGTTTCGCGTCTTGATCTCTCCCTGAACCCGGCGGATACGGCCGACCGGTTGCGCAGCGTGCGCCAGACGCACTTCAGGGGGCTGCGCGACAAGCTGGTGCCGGCGATGACAGCCAGCCGCTTTCTCGCTCAGGCGCCCGCCGCAACGGTCATCGACAAGGAAAATTTCGATCACCAATGCTGCTGGGCAGAGGAGTGGAAGGAATTGCGGCGCGCGTCCTGCCTCGCGCAGTAACGCGCAGCGCCCCACGCCGGTGGTTTGCCGCCGATGCGTGAATTGCGCTCAGCGGAACATCGGTATCTGGATGGTGATCGACTGGATCAAGGCGTCGAGGCCGCCACCCTGCTGCAGGAATATCGGCGTGTCGCGCAGGATCTGCAGCGGCTCTTCGCCGGGGCGCAGTTTGTCCGGGGCAAACGCGGTCTGGTTTTTCTTGACGTCGAGGTTGCGATCGAGTTGCGTCAGCTTGATATTGGTCGAGCCGTCATGCACGAGGTTGTAAACGCCCGCGCGGGCTTCCGGCGTGTCTTCCGTGATCACAGCGACTTCGAAATCAGTACCCCGGATGCCGATGGTGGCAGTAATGGTGGTGACGCCGACGTTGCGGTGATTACGTTTGCCGATCAGCCCGGTCACCATGCGCGCGGTGCCGCGCAGCAATTTGACGAACGACGAATCGCTCTCTTTCTTCTCGTACTTGAATTCCGTGAACTGAAACTGCGTGTTCGGACGCACGATGATTGTGGAATCATCAGCCATCTTAATCAGCGTTTCACTCTTGGCTTCGGTCGTGACGGTATCACCGGACAGAATTCTTTCCTTCGGCCCGGCCACGCGCGTCACGTTATCAGCACCGGTAATTGTCACTTTGCCAGTGACCTGCTGGACCG
>JBDSSV010000453.1:0-7404 GCA_039928535.1 Burkholderiales bacterium | reverse complement strand
CCGCGCCCCATCCGAACGGAAAAAATCACGGCGCAGAAACGCCGATGGCCTTCTCCCGCGCGGGAGAAGGCCATCGGCGTTTCTGCGCCGTGATTTTTTCCGTTCGGATGGGGCGCGGCTGCGCGATACGGCAGCTTCAGTTAAAGTAGCGCGTCCGTTCCAAGCTGTCCTGCCCATGCCAGTCAAAATATCCGGAGAAGACATTCAAGGCGATGCGCGCCGCGTGTTCGAGGCCGTGCGCGGCGGCGGCATCGCAATTATTCACGTCGACGTCGGCTACGCAGTGGTCGCCCATACCGCCGACGCGGTGCGCCGCATTTACGCGACCAAGCGCCGCAGCTTCGACAAGCCGACCGGACTACTTGGCAACCACGCACTGCACGAAGCGCTGCACATACTCGGGCCGCGCGAACGTGCAATGGTGCGGCGGCTCACGCACGATCACGATCTGCCGGTCGCAGTCATCGCACCGTACCGTCGGGACCATCCGCTGCTGGCGACGCTCGATCCGTTCGTGCGGCAGAATGCGGTCAAGAACGATACGCTCAACATCCTGCTCAATGCCGGCGAATTGCGCAACGTGATCGCCGATCTGGCCCTGGCCAATAACGTGGTCTGCGTGGGTTCTTCCGCGAACGTGTCGCTTTCCGGCACCAAGTACCGGCTCGAAGACGTCGACCCGGAATTGCGCGCGATCGCCGACGTCGAAACCGACTACGGTCTGTGCGTGCATCACAACCCGCAGGGCCTGTCGAGCACGATGATCGACTTCAGCACCTTCCGCGTGCAGCGCGCCGGCGCGTGTTTCGAGCGCATCGCGCAGGTCATGCAGCAGGAATTCGGGGTCGAACTGAAGCACCCGGCGTAGCAAGCACGCACCTGCGCGCCGGCCTGCGCGGTAAGATGCCGGATCATTAAAAGAGGTGAAGACAGCATGAGCATGAGATCAATTGCAGGCCTGGCGCGCGCATGCGCCGTGGCGCTTCTGTTGCTGCCGGCGCATGGCGCGTCCGCGCAAACCGTCGTCGAGCAGGCCGCGGAGCATCGCTTCCAGCTCGATTTCCGCGTCAACGACGCGGCACTGGCGAAAATGCTGCCGGCGGGCTGGGAGCCGGTGATTGCGACGCGAGGCCCGGCCAAAGACGCCAATCTGCGCATGATCTTCATCGATCGCCTCGCCATCATGGGCGGCGATGGCAAAGCCGCGCCGCGGGCGACCGCACGCCTCGTCTATCTCGCAATTCCGGTCAAGCGGTCGGCCGATGGCGCCGCCGGCCAGATGATCATTCACGGACTGACCGAGCATGCCGCCGACAGCCCAGGCGCGTTCGGCGTCTACCAGCACGCGACGACGTCGAGGATGTCGCGCACGACGCAGGCGAGCGGCGGCACGCTGACGGGCGCGGAAGACTGGGAATTCGCGGCGGCGACCGGCGAGCGCATGGAACTGCATGTGGACTACGAGCGCGGCCCCGCGGCCAAGGGCGGCGCCGAAGTGAAATTCTTTTATCCGGACGACCCGTCGAAATACCAGATTTTCAAAACCGATCAGGCGATCGATATAATGCGCAATCCGACGACGACGCCGCCGGACCACATCCGGAAATTCTCGTACAAGGCGGGCGGCGGAAAAATCGCGACGCTGTTCGACGGCACCGAAAAAGTCGTGAGCTGGGATTCGTTCCCCTGGTACATCCGCACCATCAGCGCGCCCTGACCGCTCGCCGTTTCACTCAACGCTACAGCACAATGAAATAAGGAAAGCCGCATGAAATTCGAATGCCTGTTGTACGACGTCAAGGACCGCATCGCCACGTTCACGCTGAACCGGCCCGACCGCCTCAATGCGCTCGGCGGTACGCTGCGCGAGGATTTGTACGCCGCAGTCACGCACGCTGCTACCGCCCCGGATATCGGCGTCATCGTGATCACCGGTGCGGGCCGTGGCTTCTGCTCCGGCGGCGACGTCAAGTCGATGAGCGAGCGCGATCAGGCTGGCGAGTCGTCGACCACCAACGAGCGGCTGTCGCCCTTGCGCGACCGCTGCGTGCTCGCCATGCGCGATTGCCCTAAGCCCATCATCGCCGCGATCAACGGCGCAGCAGCGGGCGCCGGCATGAATCTCGCGCTGGCGTGCGACATGCGCATTGCGTCGACTGCCGCAAAATTCTCGCAAGCCTTCGTCAAACGCGGGCTTGCACCCGATTGGGCCGGCTCGTATTTCCTGCCGCGCGTGGTCGGTACCGCCAAGGCCTGCGAACTGATTTTCACGGCGGAATCCATCGACGCCGCGGAGGCGCTACGGCTCGGCATCGTCAACCAGGTCGTGGCGCCCGACGAACTCATGCCCGCCGCGTACAAGCTCGCCGCCAAGGTGGCAGCGGCTCCCCCAATTGCAATCGCGCTCTCCAAACGCGCCATTTTTCATAACCAGGAAGTGGATTTGCGTTCCGCGCTCGAATTCGAGACGTTTGCCCAGGGCATCTGCAAGGATACCGACGACTTCAAAGAGGGCGTCAAGGCGTTCGTAGAGAAACGCGCGCCCGTTTTCCGCGGCTCGTAGGGGGAAATAGCGCGAATGCGGCGGCGGGCCGCCTAAAAAAACGTTTTTGCGGGGCTGCCTGTTCTTCGCCGCGCTCTTTGCGCACAGGCGTCAGCCACGCAGCCGCAGCCCGGCAAAACTTTCCGGCGCGGGCTGTACGCGTGATCGTAACGACGTCGCCCGGCGGCGGTGCCGATATCACGATGCGCGCCGTCGGCGCAAAGCTCACGAAAATATGGGGCCAGCGGGTGGTGGACCACCGCACCGGCTGCAGTGGCGTCATCGGGCTTGAAATCGCCGCCAAGACGCGGCCCGACGGACACGCGCTGCACCGCACGACTCTCCGGACAATTTGATGAGATGTATGAGGTGCAGAGGAACCTCGCGCGCTTCGCCGCGCGTAAAGCAAGCCGACCGCTAACTACCGGTCAGCCTTCCGCGGCCGCCTTGCCCTCGACCGCGCGCAACGCCGGACGCGTCAGCGACGGCGGACGCAACTGACTATCGACGAACTGCAGGCACTGCGGCCCGAGCTGGTCGATCGTGCCGCAGCCGAGCAGCGCCATGTTGCGGCTGATTTCCTCGCGGTAAATTTCGAGAGCGCGGGCGGCGCCCGCTTCGCCGCCGGCGGCGACGCCATACAATGTCGAGCGACCGACCATCACGGCGTTCGCGCCCAGGCACAGCGCTTTCACCACGTCGCTGCCGCGGCGGATGCCGCTGTCCATGAATATCGTCGCGCGCTTGCCTACCGCATCGACAATCTCGGGCAGCACTTCGATCGGCGATACGATGCCGTCGAGATTGCGCCCGCCGTGGTTCGAGACATCGATGCCGTCGGCGCCGTGATCGACCGCCGTCGCGGCATCCTGCGCATCGAGCACGCCCTTCACGATCAGCTTATGCGGCCAGATCTTGCGCAGCGCATCAAGATCATCCCAGCTGATCGAATCGGTGCGCAGGCTCGAGCGGCCGACCGGTCCCCGGGTCATCTTGGCTTTTGCCGCCGCCGGGTAATTCGCGTACATCGGCATGCCGCTGGTTACGAGGTAGCGCATCATCGTGCCAAACAGCCAGCGCGGGTGCGTGACCATGTCGAATACGTTGCGCGCCGAGAACGAAAACGGGATCGTGAAGCCGTTGCGGATGTTGTACTCACGGTTGCCCGCCGAAACGCCGTCGACCGTCACCACCAGCGCTTTGTAGCCGGCGGCCTTGGCGCGGTTGACAAGCTCATGCGACAGCGAACGGTCGGGCCACATGTAGAGCTGGAACCACAATTCGCCGCCCGCTTCGTCGGCGACTCTTTCCATCGCCGTCATCGAGCCCGTCGCGAGCGTAAATGGAATGCCGGCTGCGCGCGCTGCGCGCGCGAGCGCGAGCTCGCCCTCGAACCACATCAGTCCCGCAGTGCCGGTCGGCGCGATCACCAGCGGCATCTTGTGTTTGACGCCGAAGATCGTAGTGTCCTGATTGCGCTTGGAAACATCGACCAGCGTGCGCGTGCGGAAACGCAGGCGGTCGAACACCGCACGGTTGTTCTTCAGCGACACTTCGTCTTCGGTGCCGCGATCCATGAATTCGAACAGGCCCTTGGGCACTCGTTTCAATGCGATGTCGCGCAGATCGAAAATATTGTAGGCATGCAAATCGTCGCTCATGGCAGTTCGTCCTCGCGTGGGTCCGTATTTCGGGAGCGCCGTATTGAACCGGCGGCAGGCCTGATTATAAACTGTGCGACATGTCTGCGTATTCCAACCCCGCGCTGATGGTCCGCGCCCTGCTGGCTCTGGCGTGCGTGTTCGCCCTGAGCAGCGCGGCGCATGCCCAGCCTGTCGTCGGCCAGCCGGGCAAGGACGTGGTGTGGATCCCGTCGCCGAACGATATGGTCGAGAAGATGCTCGACATGGCGCGCGTGACGCCGCAGGACTACGTGATCGATCTCGGTTCGGGCGATGGCCGCAACGTGATTGCAGCGGCGAAGCGCGGCGCGCGCGCACTCGGCGTCGAATACGACCCGGAACTCGTCGAAGTATCGCGGCGTGCGGCCGTGGCGGCGGGTGTGGCCGATCGCGCGAGCTTCCTCCAGGGCGACATGTACGAAGCCGACATTTCGCAGGCGACAGTCATGATCCTGTTCCTGATTCCGGAGAACCTCCGCAAGCTCGCAGCCAGGCTGCGCGCGCTGAAGCCCGGCACGCGCATCGTGTCGAACACTTACGAGATCAGCGGCTGGTATGTGGAAGAAACCGGCCGCACTTCACCGTGCCCGAGCTGGTGCGTCGCGAATCTGTACGTCGTGCCGCCCGATGTCGCCGGCGTGTGGCGCCTGCCCGACGCGGCGCTGACGCTGGAACAGGACTTGCAATTGGTGTTTGGCACGTACGAAACGAGCGGCCTTGGCGTGCGCGTCGAAGGCGGCCGGCTGCACGGCAACGAGATCAGCTTCAATGTAAATGGCGTCGCTTACACCGGCCGCGTCAGCGGCGACACGATGGAAGGCGTCGCAACGGGCCGCACGACGCACGCCTGGACCGCAACGCGCGCGCCTTAGCCAGGCCGCGACTCAATCGTCGGCGGCCCCGGACAGCGCGGGCAACGCAAGTATTTCGCGGCCGATATCGCGCACCTGCTCCAGCGCCCACAGGGATTTCAGCAGTTGCTCGCAATCGGCCGCGTTCGCGCGGCCCGCGAACATGCCGCGAAATTTTTTCTCGACGTCGGCGTCGCTGATCGGGTTCATCGCATGGCCGGTCGGATAACGCACCTCCGCAGTCAATGCCTCGCCGCTCGCTGTCGTGATTCTCACCCGGCCCGGCACCGATTCGGGATACTGCGCGCAGAGTTCTGGGTCGGCGTTGACCTTAGTCAAGCCCATCAGCTTCTTCACGGCAGGGTCCTGCAGCCGCTGCGGTGTGAACGAGTGCGCGGTGATCTCGCCGTCAAGCAGCGCTATCGCGATGCAGTACGGCAGGCTGTGGTCGGCGGTTTCGCGCGTGGCGGGCGCCCAGCGGCCGGCATCGGCGCCCATCATCATCACCGCGATATCGTAAGTGTCGACCTGGATTTCACGCACCGCATCGACACTCACGCGCTTGCGCAGTTCCAGCGCGGCCAGCACCGCGGATTGGCCGTGATAGCAGATCGGCAGACTCTTCAGGTGCGTCTGCGGCAACAGGTGCGGCGCGTTTTTCTCCGGCAGCGGGATGTCGAAGCGGCCGACGATGTCCCACAGGCCGCCTTTACCTTCGAACACCGCGGGCGGCCCGGTGAAGCCTTCGCGCGCGAGCAAAGCCGCGAACACCGAATTGCGCGCCGCATTCGCACCGGCACAACCTTTCCACGTCGACAGTTCGCCGCGCCGCGTCTGCGCCAGCGCCATGTTGGGCACGAGAGCCAGCGCTACCGCATCGCCCATTTGCTGCGCTGATAAATTCATCAGTTTGCCCGCCGCCAGTACGCCGGCCAGCACGCCGTAGACGGGCTGGTCCCAGCCCTTCCCGTTGAAATCGACCGCATCGACAAGACTGCAATACACGTCGTAAGCGAGCACGACGGCATTGATGACCGCTGGCCCGTCGGCGCCGATGGAGTCGGCGACGGCCAGCACGCCGGCGATAGTGTCGCTCGGGTGCCCGCGGCATTTGCCCACATAGGTATCGCTGAGATCGAGGTAGCGCAGCATCACGCCATTCGCGAAAGCCGCCGCTTCCGGCACAGTCTTCATGCGGCTGCCCCATACGCTGACACCCGGCGTCTTCGCATAGTGGCGTGCAATCGCGCGCGCGGAGCGGCTGAGCGTTTCATCGTACGCGCCTATCGCGCAACCGAACGTGTCGATCAGGCGGACCTTGCATGCGTGCACCGTCGGCGCGGATAACGCCGAAAACTCAGACTGCAGCGCAAAGTCGACAAGTTGTTTAGTGGTTGCGTCCATTCGTCACCGATTCCGCATCATACAGGCCAGGCGTCGACACTCAGTCGGCGCGAGCGCCTGATTGCTTGACCACCTTGTCCCACTTCACCGCTTCCGACTGCATGTATGCAGCGAATTGCTCCGGTGTGGTGCCCACGCCTTCCGCGCCTTCGGCCGCTAGTTTTTCCCTGCCTTCCGGCGAGCGCAGCACGTTCGCGACTTCGCGATTGAGAAAAGCCACGACGTCTTTCGGCGTGCCGGCCGGGGCGAGCAAGCCGTACCAGCCGTTCACTTCATACCCCGGATAACCCTGCTCGGCGATGGTTGGCACGTCCGGCAAGAGCGCGGCGCGCTTCAACGTCGTTACGCCGATCAGACGCACCTTGCCGCTCTTGACCTGCGGCAGACCGGAAATGATGGTCGGAAAAAACGCGTCAACCTGACCTGCGATGGTATCGACCAGCGCGGGGCTCGCGCCTTTGTACGGAATGTGCACTGCCTGGAAGTTCGCTTGCAGCTTGAGCAGTTCCATGCCGAGATGGCCGAGCAGTCCCGAGCCGGAAGACGCGTAGGTCAGGCCGCCCTTGCGCGTTTTTGCAAGCGCGACGAATTCCTTCACCGTTTTCGCCGGCACGTGGGGGTTGATCACGAACAAATAAGGCTGCGCGGTGAGCTGGGTGATGCCGATGAAATCCTTGATCGGGTCATAACTCATTTTCGCGAAGAGGCTCGGATTGATGACATGGCTGGCTGTGACGGCGAGCAGCGTATAGCCGTCGGCGGGCGACCGGGCGACGATTTCCGCCGCGATGTTGCCGCTGGCACCGGGACGATTGTCGATGACGACCTGTTGACCGACCGCGGTCCCCAGGCGCTGGCCGACCACGCGCGCCACGATGTCCGTGCCGCCGCCGGGCGCGAGACCGACGACGATGCGAATCGGCTT
>JBDSSV010000452.1:0-3549 GCA_039928535.1 Burkholderiales bacterium | reverse complement strand
GCGGCATCCGGCGCGGCAGCACCCAAATCGCTGGCCGAGCGTGATGCCGAGTTCAAAAAACGCGCGCTCGAACGTCAGGAAACAGACGCCAAATCAGAAAAGTCGAAAGCCGAGGCCAAAGACACGGAACGGGGCTGTCTCGACGCCCGCTCCCAGCTCCGTGCGTTGCAGGAGGGGCAACGAATTTCCCGCACCGATCCGAAGACCGGCGAACGTATCATCCTTGAAGACAAAGACCGGCCGGTTGAACTTGCCCATGCGCAAAAATCGGTTGATCAGTGGTGCAACAAGAAATAGTCGCAGGTGCCGCAGTCGTTTCACCGCCGTGATTTAACGGGCAGTCGCGCGCGTACTCGACGCGCCTGCTTTGGATCCGCGATGAGAGGCCGGTAGATCTCGACGCGATCGTATTCGCGCAATATCACCGATGGCTCGACCCGCCGGCCGCAAATGCCGACAACGGGAACGCCAGCGGCCAGTTCGGGACAACGCAACGATATACCGGACTGCGCGACCGCCTGCGCCACTGTCGATCCCGGCAGCACGCGCAGCGTCGCGACGATCTGCTCCTCACGCAGCGCATACACCACTTCGACTTCGAATTCCGCGTCAGACGCCTCAGCCATATACGTTGCGCGCGCGCGTGACGAACGCGTCGACCATGTTGTTCGCGATATAGCCGAAGACCGGCCCCACCAGCTTTTCAAGCAGGCGGCTGGAAAATTCATAGGTCATGGCGAGCTCGATCTTGCACCCGGCTCCAAGGTCGGTGAAGCGCCAGCCGCCTTCGAGCATCCGGAACGGACCCTCGATCAGCTTAATCTGCATGAATTGCGGCGGGATCTTGATATTCTCCGTGCTGAAACTCTGGCGAATGCCGCGATAGTTGATCTGCAGAGTGGCGCGCGTAATTTTCTCGTCACGGAAGTTGCATACGCTGCCTGCGCACCACGGCAGAAACTCGGGATATTTTTCCACCGCGTCCACGAGCTCGAACATGCTCGACGCGGAATACGCAACGAGCACCGATTTGTTCACTTGCGCCATGACGAGTCGTAAACGGGGAGTTCTACAGCGAGTGAATGCCGGATACTTGCTGCTACAATTCGCATTTGACGGCCACTATACCTCGACATGAGCATCGCGCAAAATAAAAAGGCCTTTCACGATTATTTCGTGGAGCAGAAATTCGAGGCCGGCGTCGAATTGGAAGGCTGGGAGGTCAAGTCGATACGTGCGGGCCGCGTGCAGCTCAAGGAGGCTTACGTCATCGTGCGCAGCGGCGAGATCTACCTAATTGGCTGCCATATCAGCCCGCTGGCGACGGTATCGACGCATTTTCAGCCCGACCCGATGCGGACGCGGAAGCTGCTGCTGCACAAGGAAGAAATCAGCCGTCTTATAGGCAGCGTCGAGCGCGCTGGCTATACCATGCTGCCGCTCGACATGCATTTCAAACGCGGCCGCATCAAGCTCGAGATCGGGCTTGCTAAAGGCAAGAAGCAGCATGACAAGCGACAGGCGGAAAAAGAACGCGACTGGCAGCGCGAAAAACAGCGAGTGCTGAAAACACGGTGAAGCAAACCCGGCCCTACTTCGTCGCGGCCGCCAGGCGATCATGCTGAGACTGACGGAAATCAAGCTGCCGCTCGATCACGACGAGGCCGCCCTTATAAAAGCGCTGACTAATCGGCTTGCGATCGATGTGAATGAATTGTCCCGCTACAGCATTTTCCGGCGCGGTGTCGACGCGCGCCGCCGTTCCGCAATAGCGTTCATCTATACGCTGGATGTCGAGGTCCACAACGAAACCGGCGTACTCGAGCGTCTCGGCGCTGCTTCTCACGTATCCCGCACGCCGGATACCGACTACCGGTTCGTTGCCAAGGCGCCGCCGAATGTCGCGTTGCGCCCGGTCGTGATCGGCACCGGGCCATGCGGTCTGTTTGCCGGCCTCATGCTCGCGCAAATGGGTTTTCGTCCACTCATACTGGAACGCGGCAAGGAAGTGCGGGAACGAACGAAGGATACCTTCGGCCTGTGGCGCAAGTCTGTCCTCAATCCCGAATCGAACGTGCAGTTTGGCGAAGGCGGCGCCGGCACGTTCTCCGATGGCAAGCTGTACAGCCAGATCAAGGATTCGCGCCACATAGCCCGCAAAGTACTGACCGAATTCGTGAAAGCCGGTGCACCCGCCGAAATTCTATACGTGAGCAAGCCGCATATCGGCACCTTCCGGCTGGTAGGCATTGTGGAACACATGCGGGAGTCGATACGCGCGCTGGGCGGCGAGATTCGTTTTCAGTGCCGGGTCACGGACATTAACATCGACAACGGTCAGGTGCGCGGCGTCAAGTTAGCGAGCGGAGAAGCGATCGCCGCGGATCACGTCGTTTTCGCCATCGGGCATAGCGCGCGCGATACGTTTCAGATGCTGCATGAGCGCGGCGTGCATATCGAGGCCAAGCCGTTTTCGGTCGGCCTGCGCATCGAACATCCGCAGTCACTCATTGACCGCGCGCGTTACGGCGCGTACGCCGGTCATCCCCTGCTGGGCGCCGCCGACTACAAGCTCGTGCACCATTGCAAAAACGAGCGTTCGGTCTATAGCTTCTGCATGTGTCCCGGCGGCACCGTAGTCGCTGCCGCGTCCGAACCGGGCTACGTGGTCACCAACGGCATGAGTCAGTATTCGCGCAACGAACGCAATGCGAATGCCGGCATCGTCGTCGGTATCACGCCTGCCGATTATCCGGGCGGCCCGCTGGCCGGCATCGAATTTCAGCGTCGCTGGGAAGCTGCTGCGTTCGAAGCGGGCGGTCGCGATTATTGCGCGCCCGCACAACTGGCAGGCGACTTTATCGCGGGGCGCGCGTCGAGCACGCTCGGCTCCGTCACGCCGTCATACTCGCCTGGCGTGCGCCTGACGGATTTGCGGGACTGCATTCCTCCTTACGCAGCTGAAGCAATCCGGGAAGCGCTGCCCGCATTCGAAAAACAAATCAGGGGTTTCGCCATGCCTGACGCCGTCCTGACCGGCGTTGAAACGCGGACGTCCTCGCCGATCCGTATCACGCGCAATGCAAAATACGAAAGCCTCAATACGCGCGGCCTCTACCCCGCCGGCGAAGGCGCGGGCTACGCCGGCGGTATACTCTCCGCGGCCGTCGATGGCGTGGAGAGCGCCGAAGCGGTAGGCATGAGCCTGGCGGCCCGGCAATTATGACCATCGGCGAGCCAGGCAATCGCGTTTGATCTACTGAAAAATGGAAAAAGTCCGCGTCTCCAAACTGATGTCCGAGCAGGGAATATGCTCGCGCCGCGAAGCTGACAGCTACATAGCAAAGGGCTGGGTACTGGTCGACGGCGTGGCTGTCACCGAACTCGGCACGCGCATATTCCCGCACCAGCGCATCACCCTCGCGAAAGGTGCTCAGTCGGAGCAGGCCGCCAGCGTAACGGTATTGCTGAACAAGCCTATCGGTTACGTTTCCGGTCAGGCCGAGCAAGGCTATCGGCCGGCAATCGTGCTGGTCACCGCGCAGTCTC
>JBDSSV010000451.1:0-8421 GCA_039928535.1 Burkholderiales bacterium | reverse complement strand
ACTTCGCGCTGCGTGATGAGGCAGTTCTTGTGATCGTGGACGAATTCGACCGGATCTTCGATCGTGATGATATGACCGTAGCTGTTCTCGTTGCGGTAGCCGATCATGGCAGCAAGCGAAGTGGACTTGCCCGAGCCCGTGCCGCCGACGAAGATAATGAGCCCGCGCTTACTCATGATCACATCTTTGAGCACCTGCGGCAGCTTCAGGTCGTCGAATTTCGGGATCGACGTCGTGATCGTGCGCAGCACCATGCCGACCCGCGCCATCTGCATGAAAGTGTTGACGCGAAAGCGGCCGATGCCGGCGGGCGCCACCGCGAAATTGCATTCCTTGGTTTCCTCGAATTCCGTCGCCTGCTTGTCGTTCATCATGGCGCGCGCGAGGTCCGCGGTGTGCTGCGGGGTCAGCGTCTGGTTGGATACCGGCGTCATCTTGCCGTCGACTTTGAACGCGGGCGGAAAACCGGCGGTGATAAACAAGTCGGACGCCTTCTTGCTGAGCATCGCGCGCAGCAGGTTATGCATGAATTGCACTGACTGGTCACGATCCATCGCGCGCTCCCTTATTGCAATTAAACGATCAACCCCCGTGAACGGCGGGTGTTACTTGAAATTGTCCTTGTTGGCGGCCTTGGTGCGCGCCTCGTCCATCGACACGACGTTGCGCTTGACGAGTTCGAGCAGGTTCTGATCGAGCGTCTGCATGCCGTACTGCTGGCCGGTCTGGATCGCCGAGTACATCTGCGCGACCTTGGCTTCGCGTATGAGGTTGCGAATGGCGGGCGTGCCGATCATGATCTCGTGCGCGGCGGCGCGCCCGCTGCCGTCTTTGGTTTTCAGCAGCGACTGCGAAATTACCGCCTTCAAACTTTCCGACAACATGGCGCGGATCATTTCCTTTTCCTCCGCCGGAAACACGTCGATGATACGGTCGATGGTCTTGGCGGCGGAACTGGTGTGCAGCGTGCCGAACACCAGATGGCCCGTTTCGGCGGCGGTCATCGCCAACCGGATGGTTTCCAGGTCGCGCATCTCGCCGACCAGGATGACGTCCGGGTCTTCGCGCAACGCGGAGCGCAGCGCGTTGGCGAACGACAGCGTATGCGGGCCGACTTCGCGCTGGTTGATCAGGCACTTTTTGGATTCGTGCACGAATTCGATCGGGTCTTCGACGGTCAAAATGTGGCCAAGCTCGGTTTCGTTCTTGTGATTGACCATCGCCGCCAGCGTGGTCGACTTGCCGGAGCCGGTCGGCCCCGTCACCAGCACCATACCGCGCGGCTGGTCGGCGATATCGCCGAAAATCTTCGGCGCTTTCAGGTCCTCGAGCGACAGGATCTTCGACGGGATGGTCCGCATGACGGCGGCGGCCCCCCGCTGCTGCACGAACGCATTGACGCGAAACCGCGCGAGGTTGGGTATCGCGAACGAAAAGTCGCACTCGAGGTTTTCCTCGTAGAACTTGCGCTGGCCGTCGTTCATGATGTCGTACATCATGCCATGCACGTCCTTGTGCTCCATCGACGGCAGATTAATGCGGCGGATATCGCCATGCACGCGGATCATCGGCGGCAGACCGGACGAAAGATGCAGATCGGACGCCTTGTTCTTGACGACAAATGCGAGCAGTTCCGAGATGTCCATTATAATTTCCTGGTTGCAGGGAGATGGGTCAGCGCAACGCGCCTGCCGCGACGCGGCGTCAGAATAATTCGCTCAGAGTCGATGAAATTATGGCCACAATCGGCCCCAACTTGCAAGCCGTAAGACAGCGCATTGCCGACGCTGCGCGCGCGCGCGGACGCGATCCGGCCAGCGTCGAACTCATCGCAGTGAGCAAAACGTTCGGCGCCGATGCTGTGGTGGCCGCACAAGCGTGCGGACAACAGGCGTTCGGTGAAAATTATGTGCAGGAAGCGCTCGACAAGATAAGCATCGTCGCGGCTGGCGCAGGCGTGACAAATTCACGTATGCAGCCTGTCGTCTGGCATTTCATCGGCCCGATTCAGAGCAACAAGACGCGCCAGATCGCGGAAAATTTCGCATGGGTGCACAGCGTCGATCGCAGCAAGATCGCCGCACGCCTGGCCGCGGCGCGTCCGACCGGCCTCGCGCCTCTGCAAGTCTGCATACAGGTCAACCTCGGCGACGAAGCAAGCAAGAGCGGCGTCGCACCGCCGGACGCGCTGGCACTGGCGCGGGCTGTCAGCGCTTTGCCGCGGTTGAAACTGCGCGGGTTAATGGCCATTCCGCCGGCCAGCAAAGATCCCGCGCAGCAGCGCCGCTATTTCGCCGAATTGCGCGAGCTCATGGCGAAGTTGAACGCGACTGGCATGGCACTCGATACGCTATCGATGGGGATGTCGTCCGATCTCGAGGCGGCAATCGCGGAAGGCGCGACACTGGTACGCGTCGGCACCGCGATCTTTGGCGCGCGTAATGGGCAATGAGCGATGGGTAAAGGGTAAAATCCGTCATGGGTATTTTCCCATTGCCCATCACTCATTGCTCATCACTACCCTATGAACATCACATTCATCGGCGGCGGCAATATGGCAAGCGCCATCATCGGCGGCTTGCTGAAAAAAGGTTATGCCGCGAATACCTTGCGCGTGGTCGAAATCGACGCCGCGGCGCGTAGGCGGCTCGCACAGCAATATGCGGTGACAACTTTCGAGCGCGTGAACGCCGCAGCGGCAGCCGCTGATTGCCTGGTGCTCGCTGTCAAGCCGCAGAACATGCGTGAAGTTGCCACCGCCTTGCGTCCGCACCTCAAGCAACAACTCGTCATCAGCATCGCCGCCGGCATCCGCGGCGTCGATCTCGCGCGCTGGCTGGGCGGCCACGCGCGGCTGGTGCGCGCCATGCCCAATACGCCGGCGCTGGTGGGTGCGGGCTGCACTGGACTTTTCGCGCTGCCCGGCGTGACGGCCGAGGATTTCGCGCGCAGCGAAGCGATACTCGGCGCGGTCGGCGTCACGTTGCGCGTCGACAGCGAAGTGCAACTGGATGCGATCACCGCGGTGTCCGGCAGCGGCCCCGCCTATGTGTTCTATTTCATCGAAGCCCTGCAGCAGGCGGCGCTCGATCTCGGTCTGGCACCCGCCGCGGCGCGCAGTCTCGCGCTCGACACTTTTGCCGGCGCCGTCAAGCTCGCAACGCAAAGCGCGGAAGACGCGGCGACTTTGCGCGCGCGCGTCACGTCGAAAGGCGGCACCACCGCCGCCGCGCTCGCGAGCATGCAGAGCGACGGCATTAAAGATGCCATCGTGCGTGCCGTTAAAGCTGCGGATGCGCGCTCGCGCGAGATGGGCGAAGAGCTGGGCAAGGACTGAACCGGATTGCAAGGATGCTGGCACCAACGCTGATTTTTCTGATTACTACCGCCGGCGATCTGTTCGTGCTCGCGTTGCTGCTGCGCGTGCTTCTGCAATGGGTGCGCGCGCCCGCGCGCAATCAGCTGTCGGAATTCGTGCGGACGGTAACCGACTTTCTGGTGCGGCCGGCACGACGCGTCATCCCCGGCTTGTGGGGAATCGACCTGGCGACGCTGCTCATTGCGTGGCTGGTGACTATGCTGCAACTGTGGCTCGTGCTCCTGGTGAAAGGCTACGCGCCGGGCCATGCGTCCGGCGTCGCCTTCGCGGTGGTGGCAGCGCTGGCGTTGATCAATATCGCGCGGCTGACGGTCTACGTGATCATGATCGCGGTGATATTGCAGGCGGTGCTGAGCTGGACCAATCCGCACAGCGCGGCGTCGCCGCTGCTCAGCAGTGTGACAGGGCCATTTTTGCGGCCGTTTCAGAAACGGGTGCCGACGATCGCCAACGTCGACCTGTCGCCGCTGTTGGTGTTGCTGATCTGCCAGCTCATCCTGGCGGTGCCTCTGGTGTGGATGGAGGCTACAGTCGGGCGCTTGCTGTAACCGCGCCGCAGAATGAAGTGTATTCTTATCGGGGAGCTGATTGACTTTTTACATCAATGGTTTAAGCTGCTTATGAGCAACATCAGAATCAAGCAGAACGCGCGCGGCCGGCGCAAAGTCGTCGAAATCAACGCGGTCG
Organism: Burkholderiales bacterium; assembly: GCA_039928535.1. Classification (GTDB taxonomy): domain Bacteria; phylum Pseudomonadota; class Gammaproteobacteria; order Burkholderiales; family SG8-41; genus PALSA-1004. The sequence goes on along the minus strand of JBDSSV010000451.1, from coordinate 4,355 downwards.
GACTCGCGATTGTGGCCACGCTTGCCAATATGAACGCCTCATGCCCAACCAACTAGAACAACGCATAGCCCAGTTCACGAGCTGGCGCGAAAAACTGGTGGCCTCGATCGATGAGTTTCGCGCGTGGCAGGACGCGTACGGCCAAGCCGATATCGAACAGACGCTGCGTATTTACGATCTGCTCGAAGGCCTGCGCAACGACCGCATCCGCATGGCGTTCATGGGCGAGTCGGCAGAGGACAAGATCGGCCTCATCAACGCACTGCTGTTCGCCAGCGTGCCCGGTGGCTTGCTACCGATCGGGCCGGGGTGCGAGTTCCTGTGCGCGACCGAGATTTTTTACGATCCCAGCGAGTCGCCATACGTGCGCGTGCTGCCGATGGAAACGCGCAAGCGCGAAGACACCATTGCCACCCTGCGGCGCAGCCCGGTCGACTGGATTACGATGCGGATGAATCCCGACGCACCGGAATCGATCACCGAAGCCACGCACAGCCTGATGGAGTCGCTCGCCGTCAGCGTCGACGAGGCGAAATCGCTCAATCTGACGAACGTCGAACGCAGCGGCGATGCCGTGATGATACCGGCGTGGCGCTACGCGCTCATCAACCTGCCCCATCCGATGCTGAAAAGCGGCCTGATTGCGCTCTATTGCCCGGGCGCGCAGATGCTATCGGCGGAACCCGAGGTCGCGATGCGCATCGCCTCGAGCGCGCAATCGCTCCTGATGGTGCTCGGCAAGGAACTCACGCCGGCGGCACAGGATGTGTGGAAGCAATACGTGCAAAATTCGCAGGCGCACAAATTCACGGTGCTCGACAGCGGCTCCGGCGCCGATGCATCGGCCGAGGCAGCCGTGGCGCGGGCGTTCGCGATACCTCAATCCAATATATTGTCGCTCGCGATCAAGCAGGCGGTAGCGGGCCGGCTTGCGCACGAGGAAGGCGGCGAGACGGCTTCGGGCATTGAGCAGCTGGAGAAACTGCATGCGGAAAAGCTGGTGCCCGAGCGCCAGGCGCTGCTGTTGTCGGCGGTCGCCAAGGAAATCGGCCCGCTGGTGCAGTCGGCGCGGCAGGCGGTCGCCGCCCGCTTCATCTCGACGATCAAGGAAATGCAGGATTTGACGTCGACCGCGGGCAAGAACCAGAACGTCGCGCTGGACATGCTGACGCGCCTGGAAAACGAGCGCAAGACCTACCAGAAGAGCGTCGCCGCCTTTAACGTCACGTATTCCGACCTGACCGCCAAAGGCCAGGAGCTGCTCGCGGCGCTGCACGACGACCGCATCGAGGACATCCTGGCCCACGATCGCGAATTCATTCAGGGGGCCTGGACCACCTCCGGCATGTGGAAAAGCATCCAGGGACTCTTCGGCTACTTCACCACTCAGGTCGAGAAAATCCTCAATTATGCGGTGAAGCTGAGCGAGGCCGTCGAAGGCATTTACCAGCAGTTTCACGAAAACTTCGGGCTCGCCAAATTGAGTCCGCCGCCGCTGACGCTGCAAAAACATCTCGAGTCGATGCACGCGCTCGAGGCCAATGCGCGCGCCTTCTGCCACGACCCGATCAACATCGCGACGTACAAGGATTCTCTGGTCAAGAAATTCTATGACGGGCTGGTCGAAGAGGCCCGCCAGACGTTTGAGCTCACGCGTCTCGACACGGAGCGCTGGCTGCGCGGCGCGCTGGGACCCTTGAACGGCCAGATCATGGAGCGCCAGAAGCTCATGTTGAAGCGCGTCGAGAACCTGCGCGACATGAAAGACAATCTCACCTCGGTGCAGGAGCGCATCAAGCAGCTCGACACCCAGCGCCAGGCGCTGAAAAAACAGGGCGAGCAGCTCGACCACTTGCGCACCAATCTTTCATTAAGCGCGCCTACCGCCACCAGACCCGCGGGCGAGACCAAACCCGCCATGTCGGGGTAGATCGCGGCCAGGCTCGCACAGCCCGCGCCCGCCGCTGGTAGGCGTGGCGCCCGCGCTGGGTTATCATGTCGCGCGGTGGGTATAAGCGCCGGAAAAGGTTCGGATTTTCCCGAACCCCGGGCGCGGCAGTCGAAACTGCCCGCCTTTTTTGACGAACTATGACGAGTCTGCTCGAAAAAGAAGTCGCCCACTACCAGGAGTGGCGCGATCAGATGATCTCCGGGATCGAGTCCTATAAGGGCTGGCTCGACACCAACGGTTACGCCGACATCCAGCAATCATTGCGCATCTACGATCTGATCGAGAGCCTGCGCAACGACAGAATGACCTTGGCATTCCTGGCCGAGTTTTCGCGCGGCAAGACCGAGCTCATCAACGCGATGTTCTTCTCCGACTTCAAGCAGCGCCTGCTGCCGTCCAACGTCGGCCGCACCACCATGTGCCCGACCGAGATCTTCTACGATGCGGCGGAAGAACCGTACATGCGCCTCCTGCCGATCGAGACGCGCAGCCGCCAGGAAACAGTCAGCGCGCTTAAACGCCAGCACGTCGAATGGATCAAGGTCAAGCTCAACGTCGAATCGCGCGAGGAAATGGCTGAGGCGATGAAGCACCTGGTCGAAGTCAAGATGGTCGGCATCGATGAAGCACGCACGCTTGGCCTGTGGGACGACAACGACCCGATGATTTCGACCATGGTCAAGCACGACGGCAACAAGGTGGAAATTCCAGCGTGGCGCCACGCCATGATCAGCTATCCGCATCCGCTGCTGAAAAGCGGCCTCGTGGTGCTCGACACGCCGGGCCTGAACGCGCTCGGCACGGAGCCGGAGCTCACGCTGTCGATGATACCGAACGCGCATGCCGTGCTGTTCCTGCTCGCCATGGACACCGGCGTCACCAAGTCGGACCTCGACGTGTGGCAGAAATACGTGCAGCCGGCGGCCACGCGCCGCATTGCCGTCCTGAACAAGATCGACCTCATGTGGGACGACCTCAAGACCGACGCCGAAATTGCGACCGACGTCGAACGCCAGCTGGAACAGACATCGACGCTGCTCGCTTTGCCGCGCACGCATGTGATGGCGCTGTCTGCGCAGAAAGCGCTGCTCGCCCGCGTGCGCGGGGACAATGCGCTGCTGACGAGAAGCGGCATCGAGCAGCTCGAATACCTGCTGGCGTCCGAAATCATTCCGGCCAAGCAGGAAATCATGCGCGCGGCGGTCCAGCGCGAGATCGGCAGCATGGTCGACGCCTCGCGTCTGGCCGTCGGCAACCAGCTGACCACGACGCAGACGGAACTGAAAGACCTCGCCGCGATGTCGGGCAAGAGCCGCAGCATGGCGCAGGTGATGGTCACCCGCCTCGAAGGCGACCGCAAGGCTTACCAGGCGACCATCCAGACTTTCCGCACCACTTTCAACACGGTGACCAACCAGGGCGCAACGCTGCTCAAGCAGCTCGACGATGAGCAGCTCGACGAAATTCTCAACAAGGACCGCAAATTCATCGAGGACGCGTGGACGACGGCGGGCATGTGGAAGAGCATGCAGATGCTGTTCCAGCACTTCACCGGCGTTTCCGCGAAAATCCTCAATTTCGCTAACCAGATCAAAACGCTCGTCGACGCGACGTACACGCACTTTCATGAGAAATTCGGCTTCGCGCGGCTGTCGCCGCCGACGCTCAATCTGGAAAAGCACTCACTGACGATGGCCGGCATGCAGGAAACCTCGCGCCAGTTCTGCCACGACCCGGTCAACATGGCGAAGTACAAGAACTTCCTGGTCAAGCGGTTTTACGAGAGCCTGGTGGGCGAGGCGCGTCAGATTTTCGAAATGACGCGCATGGACGCCGAGTCATGGCTGAAATCGGCGTTGAACCCGCTCAATCTGCAGATCAAGGAACATGAGAAGGTGCTCGCCAAGCGCATCGAGAACTTCAAGAAAATCCGCGACAACATCAGCTCGGTCGAAGACCGCATGAAGCACCTCGACAAGCTGCAGATCGCGCTCGAGGATCAGGCCAAGGTGCTGGCCGGCATCAAGGCCAGCCTTGACGGCGACGTCGCGGCCCAGCAAACGGCGCAACCGAAAGTCGCCGCGGTCGCGTGACGCGGCTTGCCGCCGGCGCTCAGAGCTCTGCTTCGACGCGCTCGCACAGCGTCTTCAAACCCGCGATCCGCGCCGAATATTTGTCGTTGGCCGGCACCCGCACCCACGGCGGGGCGGCGTTGCCGGTGCGCTCGACCATGTCACACCGCGCACGTAGGCGTTCCATTTTCTCCGGTTGCGCCAGTCGTCAGGCTTAATTTTGAAGTTCTTGAACGCGGTCTTCTCGCGCTCTTCTTCCGACATTTCGCCGAACGCGTGGGTGGAGATATGGCGCGGGTCCGTCCACTTGTTGAGGATGTTGACCGTCTCGC
>JBDSSV010000450.1:0-4659 GCA_039928535.1 Burkholderiales bacterium | reverse complement strand
CCTTTGATCCCTGCTTCCTTGATCACCTTGTCGAAGCGCGCCGCTTCGCTCTGGATGAATTTTCCGAACTCTTCCGGCGTGCTCGTCAGCGGCTCGACGCCCGCTTGGGCAAGGCGCGGCTTCATGTCGGGCGCCGTCACAGCTTTGATCAGCTCCGCGTTCAGACGATTGATGATTTCACGCGGCGTGCCCGCCGGCGCGAGCATGCCGTACCAGACGCTGATGTCGAAGTTCGGGAAGCCCTGCTCGCGCGCGGTCGGCACGTTCGGCAGATCGGGCAGGCGCTCGAGCGACAGCACGGCCAGCGCGCGCACGCGCCCGGCATGAATCTGCCCGAGCGCCGCCGGTGCCGCCAGCACCTCCATGTCGACCTGCCCGCTCGCCAACCCGATCAGCGCGAGTCCTGAGCCTTTATAGGGAACGTGCACGATGTTGATCTTCTCGACGCTCTTTAAGAGCTCGGGCGCCAGATGCGTCGTGGTGCCTATGCCGCCCGAGCCGTAGTTGAGCTTGCCGGGATTCTTGCGCGCGATCTCGATGAATTCCCTGAGCGTCTTCGCCGGCACCGACGGATGAATCACGAACACGTTGCGCACGGCGCCCACCAGCGCGATCGGCACCAGATCTTTCCACGGGTCATAGTTAAGCTTGCTGTAAAGCAAAGGGCTCAGCGCAATCACCGGCGAGCTCAGGACTATCGTGTAGCCATCGGGCGGCGACTTCGACGCGATCTCAAGGCCGACGTTGCCGCTCGCGCCCGGCCGGCTGTCGGCGATCACCGATTGCCCGATCTGCTCGGACACTTTCGCCGCGACCAGCCGCCCGACAATGTCCGTCGGCCCGCCGGGCGGGAACGGCATGATCATGCGGATGGATTTGGCGGGGTAGGCCTGAGCGTGGCCAGTGGCGGGCAGCGCGCACGTTGCGATCAGCAGCGCGGCAAATGTGAAGCGCGAAATATTAATCATGGTTTGGCCTTTGCAATAGACAGTTCTGAGTTCGCAGTCCGCAGTTCGCAGTCCGCAGTCCGCAGTTCGCAGTTCGCAGTCCGCAGATTTCAATCGTCAGTCTGCGCGGCTTGGTTTTCAGCTTGCGGTTTGCACTGCCGACTGCTAACTGCCTACTGCCTAGTAGTGCGACTTGAAACTAATCGCATCTCGGTACGCGAGGTCTTCGAGATCGATGTACGACCGCTTCGTTTCCTTGTCGACGGTGTACTGGATCTTGCGGTTGGTTTCCGTAGTCGCGCGGATGTCGAGCAGCTCGAGCGACTCTTTGACTTCCCATTCGTGTGCGCCCGCGATGCCGGCCGGCGCGTAGATCATGGAGCCGGGGCCGACTTCGAATTCCTTGCCTTCGATATTGCGCACCGTGGCGTGGCCGGAAATCACGTAGTAGCACGCTTCAATCGGGTGCCAGTGCAGTTGCTCGTAGGTGCCGGGTTTGTAGGTCGCGCGGCCCAGGCGCACGCGGTCGGTCTCGCGTATCTCGGGCGACCCGATCATGCGCTGGTAGGTCTGGCCGTCGGTGACGCCGCGCCGCCCGGGGCAGTCGGCCTGATTGATCACGGTCAATGTCGATTTAACTTCCATTAGGGGGTCTCCTCATTACAAATCCGGTCCATGCAGCAAGCGTCTACTTTACCTGACATCAATCCGGCGCGAGTTTGGCGGCGGTGACGACCTTCGCCCATTTGGCGATTTCAGCGCGGAACTGTTTGTCGAACTCCCCCGGCGTAGTACCGACGGGCTCGACGCCGACCGCGTTCCAGCGCTCGCGCATGTCGGGTGACTGCATGATGCGGATGGCTTCGTCGGCGATTTTCGCGATGACCGCCTTGGGCGTGCCGCGCGGCGCGAACAACCCGTACCAGACATCCATTTCATAGCCCGGCACACCGGCCTCGGCCATCGTCGGCACGTCAGGCAACTGCGAAGAGCGCTTGAGCCCGCTGGTGGCAAGCGCCCTGACCTTGCCGGCCTTGATCATCGGCAGCTGCACGGGAATGCCACCGAAGTAGACCGACATCTGGCCGCCGATCAAATCGTTCATCGCCTGCGGCCCGCTCTTGTACGGCACATGCACGATGTCGACGCCGGCGAGCAGCTTGAAGAGTTCGCCCGCCATCTGGTCGGAGCTGCCGCTGCCACCGCCGGACCCGAACGTCAGTTGTCCCGGCTTCGACTTCGCAAGCGCGATCAGTTCCTTGACCGAGGTGACCGGCGACGACGGGCTCACCGTCGTCACGTTGTTGCGCGACGAAAGCTGGGTGATCGCGGTGAAATCGCGCAACGCATCGTACGGCAGCTTGCGGTAATAGGCCGGCGCAATCGAGAACGAGCTCGACGCGAACAATATCGTGTAGCCGTCAGGCGCGGATTTCGCGACAAGGTCGGCGCCGATATTCCCGCCTGCGCCGGCGCGGTTGTCGACGATCACCGTCTGGCCCCAGGCCTCGGTGAACTTCTGCGCCAACACGCGGCCGACGATATCCATGCTGCTGCCGGCGCCTATCGGCACCACGATGCGCGCGGGCTTGGCCGGGAAATCGGCGGCGTGGGCAGCGCCGAATGCTGCGAGGACGATGAAAATTATTGCGTTCATGTGTCTTGTCAATTCGCCTTCGCGCCCGCGGCCTTGAACACCTTGCCGCGCATCACGATTTCGTCGCGGATCAGTTTGTCAAATTCCGCCGGCGTCGAAGACTTCGGCACCGCGCCCGTGGCAAGTATCTTGTCGGCGACGTCGGGCAACTTGAGGATGCGCGCGACTTCGACCGAGATCTTGTTGATGATCGCGCGCGGCGTCTTCGATGGCATGAGTATCCCGTACCAACCATCGTATTCGAATCCGGGCAATGCGGCTTCCGCAATCGTCGGCAAATCCGGCAGCAGTGCCAGCCGCTCTCTCGTCGTCACACCCAAAGCGAGCAGGCGTCCGCCCTTGACTAGGCTCATGGCCGGCAGGACCGGCGCCACCATGAACTGGATGCGGCCGCTGATGACGTCGTTGATCGCTTCCGGCGTGCCGCGGTAAGGCACGTGCACGACGTTGATGTGGGCCGCGAGCTTGAACAGCTCGCCAGCGTAATGTGTACCGCTGCCGATGCCGGACGAACTGAAATTGGTCTGCCCCGGTTTCTGCTGCGCAAGCGCGATCAAATCCTTCACCGATTTCACGCCGAGGCCGGGCGCGACAACCAGCACGAGCGGCGTGCCGGCGACTTGTGTGACGCCGGAGAAATCCTTCACCGAATCGTACGGGAGCTTGTCGTAAAGCGCGGCGCTACCCGCAAAGCCGGACGAAGTCAGCATCACTGTGTAGCCATCCGGCGCCGCCGTCGCGACGATGGTGCCCGCAACCGTGCCGCCGGCGCTTGGCCGGTTGTCGACGACGATCTGCTGGCCCCAGCTTTCGAGCAATTTGGGTTGTATCAGGCGCGCAAGGATGTCGCTCGCACTCCCGGGCGTGAAAGGCACGACCATGCGGATAGGGCCGGTTGGATACGTCTGGGCGGCGGTCGCCACGGTCGCGAAACCGCAAGACAGAGTGAATGCCGCGAGCACGCGCTTGTAGTTCATGACTCCTCCTGTTTCATTCAGCCGCGATGTAGATCTGCGTTATGCCGATTTACTCGCGTCGATTCACTGCTCGTACTTCACTCGCGACGAATCCCCGCGTCTTTTATAACTTTTTTGAAACGCGCGACTTCATTCGCCATATGCCGGTCGAATTCGGCCGGCGTGCTGCCGACTGCTTCCGAGCCATCTGCCGCGAGACGCTCTTTGATTTCGGGCGACTGCAGGCCTTTCGCGATGGCTTGGCTCAAGCGCTGCACGAGTGCCGCCGGCGTTTTCTTCGGAGCGACCACGCCATACCAGCCTATCGTCTCGAAGCCGGGCAGCGTTTCCGCAATCGCTGGAACATCCGGAGCGGCTGCCGAACGCTTGAGCGACGTGACCGCCATGGCGCGCACTTTGCCGGCGCGCGCCAGCGACATGCCGGAGGTGATACTCGCAAACACGAGCTGCACCTGGCCGCCGGCCAAATCGCCCAGCGCCTGCGGCGGCCCCTTGTACGGCACATGTGTGACTTTGATGCCCGCCGCGACGTTGAACAGCTCCGTCACGATGTGGTTGGAGCCGCCGATGCCGGTCGAGCCGTAGTTGAGCTTGCCCGGCTGCGACTTGGCAAGATCGATGAATTCGCGCACCGTTCGGGCCGGCAGCGCGGGATTCACCGCCATGACATACGGATTGCGCGACACGTAACTGACCCCGGCATAATCGCGCACGACGTCGTACGGAAGTCGCTCGTCGTATGCGGTCGCAACGAGTTGCGCGACCGCCAGCATCATCAGCGTGTAGCCATCGGGATTCGCATTTTTAAGCATCTCCGCCGCAATCGCGCCGGTCGCTCCGGTGCGGTTATCGACGACGACACTCTGGCCCAACGCTTCGGTCAGCTTCTGCGCAACCATGCGCGCTGCGAGGTCGGAGCCGCCTCCGGCAGTGAAGCCGGCGAGCATGCGTATGGGGCGTGAGGGGTAGTCGGCGGCTATGGCCTGGCTTGCCGCCGCGGCGAGAATTAAGAACGACAATTCTTTCCAGTGCGTGATTCTCATACTGCGCAATTCCTCAAGCCTAAATAAAAACATTT
>JBDSSV010000449.1:0-3033 GCA_039928535.1 Burkholderiales bacterium | reverse complement strand
AGTCGAAGTGTTTGGCGTCGAAGTGCCGCTGGTCGGCGAATACAAGAACGCCTATAAAAGCAAGTCGATCCAGCGCAGCGCGATCGTGCGCATCACCGCGACCGGCGGTGCAATCGGGCTTGGCAATATCGATCCGTCACCCGGCTATTCGATGGAAACCATCGAGGACAGCCTGGCCATGCTGCAGACGAAGCTTGCCGGCCTCGTCGTCGGCATGGACCCGACCAACGTGCATCGTATATTGCAGAAGCTGGAGCACGCGGTCGAAGGCTTCCACGACGCCAAGGCCGCCATTGAAATGGCGTGCGTCGATCTCACGGCGCGTGTTTGCGGCGTGCCGGTCTACACTTATCTCGGTGGCGCCGTGAAAGATCGCGTGATGTTCAATGCGTGGATAGGCATCCTGCCGCCCGACCAGGCTGCGGCCGAAACCGTGTCGTGGCAGAAAAAAGGTTTTCGTTCTGCCAAAATAAAAGTCGGCGGCAACATTGAAGCCGACCGCGACCGCGTCAAGGCGATCCGCGAGGCAGTCGGCCCCGACTTCAACCTGCGCATCGACGCTAACGCGGGTTACGACGCCGACACGTCGATCAAGCTGGCACGCATGGTGTTGCCGTACAAATTGCAGTTGTTCGAGCAGCCGGTGCCGTTCGATGACATCGCGGGCATGGCGCGCGTGCGGCGCGAGTCCGGCGGCATTCCCATCATGGCCGACGAATCGGTGCTTGATCATGCAAGCCTGATCCGCATCATCAAGGCGGACGCCGCCGACATTGTCAAAGTCAAAGTAATGAAGCAGGGCGGCTTCATCAACACTCGCCGCATGATCGCCACCGCGGAAGCCGCGGGCATACGCTGTGTTGTCGGGCACGGTTTCGGGCTGGGTATCAACACAATGGCCGAAATCATGTGCGCCGCGACATCGAACAACGTGATCGACGGCCTCGAGTGCGTGGGCCCGTTGAAGACTTCGGATGACATCGTGACGAACAAACTGGATCTCAGCGCAGGCAGTATCGCGTTGCCTGTGGGGCCGGGGCTGGGCGTGGTGCTCGATGAAGCGAAACTCGGACGCTATCGTTTCGAGATCAAGGCGGCGGCATAAACATGAACATGAATTTGCTTGACGTTATCGCAAAATTGCGCGCCGCCGTCTGCGCGTTGCTGGTTTTCTCATTGCTGCCAATGGCGGGCGTCGCGCAGGACTACCCGACGCGCCCGATTACGCTGTTGTGCTGGTCGGAGGCGGGTTCACCGGTCGATCTGTTCTCGCGCGTGATGGCCAAGCTCCTGACCAAGGAGCTCGGTCAGAACGTGATCGTCGAAAATCGCACTGGCGCCGACGGCATCATCATGATCAATCAGCTGTTGAAGGCGCCGGCGGATGGCTATGTGATTGCAGCGAACACGCTGACGCTGGCATCGCTCTTCGGCGAGCCGAACGCGAATTTCAAGCCCGACGATCTACAGATGATCACGCGCTCGCAGATCGATCCGTACGGCCTTATCGTGCCGACGTCGATTCCGTTCAAGACCATCGACGATTTCGTCAAATATGCCCGGCAGAATCCCGGCAAGTTCAATGTCGGCGGACCGTTCCAGATGGGCTCGCACCGCGTGGCATGGGAAGCTTTTTCCGAAGTGGCGAAGATCAAGACGAACTGGATCGCCTACAAAGGCGGCGGCCCGGCGCTGCTGGCGGTCGCCGGCGGCCACGTCGACGCCGCCGCCACCAATCCGGGCAATGTCAAGCCGTTCATCGTTTCAGGCAAGGTGCGGGTGCTCGCGGTTTCGTCGGAGAAGCGGCTCCCCGATTTTCCGGATGCGCCGACCTACAAGGAGCGCGGGTGGAACGTCGTGCGCTACCAGTGGCGCGGCATCATGGGCCGGGCCGGGTTGCCGAAGCCGGTGCTCGACCGGCTCGTTGCCGCCATCCACAAGTCGCAGCAGTCGGCGGAATGGAAGTCCTACCTCGACCAAGTCTCGCAGCTCGACGGCTTTATGGGACCGGACGATTTCAAGGCCCAGCTGCTGAAAGATATACAGGAGCTGGAGTCGGTGAAAAAGAAGCTCGGGATACAACGATGAGCACAACACCGCGCCAGCGCCTGCGCGCGCGGCTCACGCAGGGCCCGCTGATCGTCGCGCCGGGTATCTATGACGCATTCGGGGCGCGCCTGGTCGAGCAGGCCGGCTTCGACGCGGTCTACATGACGGGCAACGGCGTGTCGGCGTCGCTGCTTGGCAAGCCCGATGTTGGTCTCGTGGATCTGACTTTGTTTACGCAGCACGCGCATCGCGCGGCAGCCTGCGTTGATATTCCGCTGATCTGCGACGCTGATACCGGCTACGGGAACGCCGTCAATGTGCGGCATACCGTGCGCGAGTACGAGGCGGCCGGTGTCGCGGCCATCCATATCGAAGACCAGGTCGCGCCTAAGCGCTGCGGGCATCTCCCCGGCTCGCGTCCGGTCATCGAACTCAAGGAAGCCGCCAGCAAGATCGAAGCGGCGGTGGCGGCGCGCAGCGACCCCGATTTCATCATCATTGCGCGTACGGATTCCGCCGCAGGGCACGGGCTCGACGACGCGATTAAGCGCGTGCAGACGTTTCGCAAGGCGGGCGCCGACGTGCTGTTCGTCGAATTGAAGAACAGCCCCAGCATACTGGATGACATGCGGCGGATCACGTCGTCGGTCGACGGCCCCTGCCTCGTCAACATCGACGGCGGCGGCAAGCTCGGCGCGCTGTCGGCCGCCGAGATCGAGCAGCTCGGCTTTCGCATCGCGATTTTCCCGGGGCTCGCGCGCAACGCCGCGGGTTTCGCGATCCGGGAAGCGGTGCAGGCGCTCAAGCGCGACGGCAACATGCAGGCGCTGAGCGGCCGCGCGATGACGATGAAGGAATACAACGAAGTGCTGCAGCTCGGCGACGTCGAAGAGTGGGAAAAACGCTATCTTTGATATTGACTGATGGGTGATGAGCACTGGGGAATGGGCAGTAGGCAGTTGGCAGTAGGCAGTAGGCAGTAGG
>JBDSSV010000448.1:0-2905 GCA_039928535.1 Burkholderiales bacterium | reverse complement strand
TGCAACGGCCGGCCGGCGCACGATGCGTAATGCGGTGAGGGGCGCCTGCACGTTACAACGCGCGGCCGTCGAAGTGCTTCACCGGCACGGCGTCGAGATCGATGTCCTGCAGGCAGCGGATAGTGATGGCGGCCATGGCATTGCCTTTCGGATCCATGCCTTCCGAATAGGGCTGGATGCCGCAGGTCTGGCAGAAATGGTGCTCGATGACGTGCTTGTGGAACAGGTACGTGCCTTCGTTCTTTTGCGACGTGAGCCGCACTTTGTCGCGCGGCACGAACCACAGCAGCGAGCCTTTGCGCGCGCACATCGAGCAATTGCAGGCCATGGCGCTTTTGATCTCGCCCTCGGCTTCGAAGGCGATATTGCCGCAGTGACAACTACCTTTGTAGAGCATTTTCGTCCCCTCAGTTCAGCCCGAACATTCCCATCCAGTAGTGGATTTTGCCATTCGTCTCGACGTCGTACTTGCGCACGAATTCGAGCTTGCCGTCACTGCCCACGCGCAACACGGACAAAGTTGCCTGCTCGGTGACGACCTTATCGCCGTCGCGTACGTTCATCGGCAGGTTGCTGGCGACCACCATCATGCGCCCGCTGGGATCGATGGCGAACGTGCGCGAGTGATAGGTGTGCGTATCGGCGTGCTGGATCAACGTGGGCTCGCCGGTTTTCTGGTCGATCGCGTAGACGGCGATGCTGTTGTCGCCGCCGCCGAACACCTGCCGGCCGTTGAAATCGACCGTCCAGTCGCCGCGATTGATGAGATAGACGAAGCGGCCGTTCGGATGCACGTGTAGCGTGCCGGCGAGTTGCCGCGGCTTGACGTTGGCAGGGTCCGCCAATGTGCCGCGCGTGTACGCCGCGTCGTGCTCGAGCGCATCGCCCTGCATGCGGTACATGTAAAGCTTGTCCTGGCGTTCTAGCGAAACGTAGACCCACGGCTGTAAAGGATGAAAATCCAGGTGGCGCGGGCCGAAGCCGTAGCCCGCGTTGGGCGCAACTGCATCCAGATTGGACAGCACGCCGTTATTAATCTGGAACAGGCGCAGCGCGCCCGGATCCTCCGGCTGGCCTTTCTTCGCGTCGTTGCCGCGGTCGACCAGCATGACCGTGCCGGTCGATGGCGCGACCATTACCTGGTGCGGATAAATGCCGAACTTCAGTCCGTCGGGTTGTTTCACTTTCGCGCCTATGCCGCCGTCTGCATTGATGCGGTGAACCGTGATGCCCGCGTGCGGCAGATTGTGCGCATTCAGCATGTGCTGCGCGTCGGCCGTGAGACATAAATGTACGGCGCGCGTCCACAGCGGTACCGGGTCGCCCAGATACGAAAGTTCGCCGCTTGCCGGATCGATCCGAAGGGCGCTCACATGATTGTGGTCCGCCGCCATGCCTTTGCCGCGATTGCTGGTCGTCACGTAGAGCGTGCGCTTGGACGGATGCGGCCACGCATATTGCACGACCGCCGGCACTTTGATGGTCTTGCGTTTGGTGAGTGTCAGCGCCTCGACGTCTACATCGAAGTGCGTGAGTTCTTCGCCAACGGCGCTGTAAAGCTTTACCTGCGCATTCATTCTGCGGTTCTCCAGTAATCCGGTTATCGGGTGGCGGCCGAATCTGCCGCGATCACGATGTGTTGTGCGATCAACTCGCTGATCTGCGCGTCGGTATAGCCAGCTTCGGCCAGCACTGCGCGCGTATCGTTGCCCATCACGGGCGGTTGCCGGCGGATGCGCGTTTTGCGGCCGCCCATTTCGAGCGGCAATCCCGGGAGTTTCGCGCGCTTGCCGGTTGGTAGCAGCACGTCGAGCATGCGGCCGTCGTGATTCAACTGCTTGTCGTCGAACAGATCGCCGGGTTTGGCGAGCGGGCCAAAAGGAATATTCAGCTTCTCCAGCTTGGCGACCAGCGACTCGAACGACTCGGCGGCAAATTTGGCGGTGACGATCGGCATGATCTTGGCCCGCGCCTGCGCGCGCTGCGGATTGCTCTTGAGCGCAGGGTCGTCGAGCAGTTCTGCCACGCCGAAACCGGTGCAGAACGCGCGCCAATGATTGTCGCTGGTGATGCCGATGAACACCGTCTTGCCGTCGGCTGTTTTAAACGGATCGTAGACCGCCCACGAGCTTGCCTTCTCGGGCATGGGCGGCGGCGCTTTGCCCGTCAATGCTTCCTGCCCCATATGCTGGGCGACGAGAAATGCCGTCGATTCGTACAGCGAGCTCTGCACGAGCTGGCCGCGTCCCGTGTGCTCGCGTTCGCGCAGCGCCGCCATGATGCCGAGCGCGCCGAACATACCGCCCATGATGTCGACCACCGACGCGCCGGCGCGCAGCGGCATGCCGCTCGGCCCCGTCATATACGCAAGGCCGCCCATGAACTGCACGATTTCATCGAGCGCGGCGCGTTTCTCATAAGGGCCGCTGAGAAAGCCTTTCAGGCCGCAATAGATCAGGCGCGGATATTTTGCCGACAGCGCTTCGTACCCGAGGCCCAGCCGCTCCATCGTGCCGTAGGCGAAGTTTTCGATCAGTGCGTCGGCGCCCGCGAGGACCTTGTGGATGACCGCCTTGCCGGCGTCGGACTTGATGTCGACCGAGATGCTGCGCTTGTTGCGATTGAAGACGGGGAAGAGTGCGGAGCCGAAACCGACGTTCGCGCGCGTGCGGTCGCCTTCGGGCGGCTCGACCTTGATCACGTCGGCGCCAAGATCGGCCAGCACCATGCTGCATGAAGGTCCCATGACGGTATGGCCGAACTCGAGTATGCGCACGCCGTCGAGCGCCAGCGGTCCTGCCGTTGCATCGCAGGCCGGTTTTGCCTTGTTCGACATCGATGCTGCTCCTTTTATTCCGCGGTGATGCCCGACTGCTTTACGACTTTCGCCCACTTCACGACTTCG
>JBDSSV010000447.1:0-6760 GCA_039928535.1 Burkholderiales bacterium | reverse complement strand
GGGCTCGAGCGATTGGGATATTTTCTGGCGCATCATTCTGCCGGGGACACTGCCGTCCATCATGGTCGGCTCGGCAGTCGGCATGGGCATTACCTGGGAAGTGGTCGTCGCGGCGGAAATGATTTCGGGCGGCGGCAGCCAGGTTGGCGGCACCGGCGGCGGCGGCCTCGGCTTCTTCATCTGGAATTCCTACGTCGGCGGCTCCTATGAGCAGATCGTGGTCGGCATGATCAGCATCGGTATCGCGGGCTTTATCTCGAGCGAGTTGCTGCGCTGGCTTGGCAAGCGCGTAACGCCGTGGCTGCGGCTCAGATAACGGATGGATGGCTGAAATGGAAATGAAAAATATTCGTCCCGCCATCAAGACCGGCGAAATCGTCGTCAGTAAGGTAAGCAAGAATTACGGCGCCGAGCAGTTCAGCAAGGAGGTCGTCAAAGACTGCTCGTTCACCATCGAGCGCGCAAAGCTGACGGTGATGATAGGCCCGTCCGGCTGCGGCAAGAGCACGTTGATACGCCTGCTCGCCGGCTTTGAGAAGCCGACCAGCGGCACGCTGATGCTGAACGGCGAGCCGATCGACGGACCGGCACGTGACCGGCTGGTGCTGTTCCAGGAAACGGCATTATTTCCTTGGATGACGACGTACGACAATATCCTCTATGGGCCGCGGGCGCGCGGCGAACTCACGCCGGAGACGCTCGAGTTCGCGGAATTTCTGCTGCACAAGGTCGGCTTGCAGGATTTCCGCAAGAAATATCCGACCCAGTTGTCGGGCGGCATGCAGCGCCGTGCCGAACTCGCGCGCGCCATGATCAACAATCCGGCGGTGATGATACTCGACGAGCCATTCCGCGGCCTCGATGCCATGACCAAGGAACTGATGTGGGAATACTACTCGGCGTTGTATGAAGAGAACCGGCGCACGAACTTCTTCGTGACGACCGACATCGACGAGGCGATCTTCCTCGCCGACCGCCTGCTCATCATGTCCAACATTCCGACCCAGGTACGCGCCGTCCTCGAAGTCGACGTGCCGCGTCCGCGCAAGCTCGCTGATCTGGTGGAGAACGACCGCTCGAACGAAATCAAGATGCAGGCGCTGTCCATCTTGCACGAAGAGGCGATGAAATCGTTCTCGCGCGGCAGTAAGGCGGCGGCGGATTTCGTCGACGCGTATTCCAAGCGCGTCGCCCGGACCTGAGCAGAGCGGAGCCCAGACATGACGGCAAAGATAATCGACGGCAACGCGGTGGCGCGCCACGTGCGCGGCGAATGGAAAAAGCGGGTTGAGGCGCTGAAGTTGCGCGGCATCGTGCCGGGACTGGCGGTAGTGATCGTGGGCGACAGCCCGGCGTCGCGCGTCTACGTCCGCAACAAGGTCAAAGCCTGCGCCGAAGTCGGTCTGCATTCCGAGACGCACGAATTCCCGGCCGATTCCGGCGAGCAGACCATCATCAAGCGTATCGAGGAGCTTAATGCCAATCCGGCGATCCACGGCATCCTCGTGCAGCTGCCGTTGCCGCCGCATCTGGAGACCCGCCACCTGCTTGGCGCTATCGCAATCGACAAAGATGTCGATGGTTTTCATCTCTATAACGTCGGCGGCCTGGTGGTGGGCGAGAACAATATCTTTCCGCCATGCACGCCGTACGGGGTGCAATGCCTGCTCGAGTACGAAAACATACCGATCGAAGGCCAGAACGTCGTCGTGGTAGGTGCCAGCAATATCGTCGGCAAGCCGATGGCTTTAATGCTGATGGCGAAGGACGCTACCGTGAGCATCTGTCACATCAAGACGCGCGATCTCGCGCAGTACACCATACTCGCGGACATCCTGATCGTGGCGGCCGGCTGTCCGCGCTTGATCTCGGCGCCGATGGTAAAGCGCGGCGCCGCCGTCATCGACGTCGGCATCAACCAGCTGCCCGACGGGCGGCTCGTCGGCGACGTCGATTTCGACAGCGTCAAGGAGAAGGCTTCGTACATAACCCCGGTGCCTGGCGGCGTCGGGCCGATGACAGTGACCATGCTGATATGCAATACTGTCGCCGCTGCCGAACGCAACGCCGCCAAGAATGCTGAAAAAATCCCCGTACCCGCCTGAAATCAGACTCTAAGCATGGCCGCAACTCTGCTGGACGGAGCGGCCATCGCCCACCAGGTTTTTTCCCGACTCAAAGAACGCATACACACCCTGCACGCGCGCGGCTTGCAGCCTGGCCTCGCGGCCATCCTGATCGGTGAAAACTCGGCGTCGAAGATCTACATCAAGAACAAGGCGCAGGCGTGCCAGGACGTCGGTGTCTACTCCGAAGTGCATCGCTTTGGCGCGGACTGCAGCGAAGAGCAGGTGTTCGCGATAATTCAGCACCTAAATGTCGATCCGCGCATACACGGCGTGCTCGTGCAGCTGCCGCTGCCTGCCCACCTCAATTCGGAGCGCATCCTGCAGGCGATCGCGCCGGCCAAGGACGTCGACGGCTTCAACTGGGTCAATCTGGGCGCGATGGTCGCCGGTCATACCATGCTCGCTCCATGCACGCCGCTCGGCGTAATGACGATGCTCGACTATGCGCGCGTGCCTATAGAAGGGCGCAGCGCCGTAGTCGTCGGCCGCAGCGCCATTGTCGGCAAACCGCTGGCGCTGATGCTGATCGCGCGCGGAGCGACCGTCAGTGTATGCAGTTCCAAGACTCCTGATTTGAGGCAATACACATTAATGGCAGACATACTCGCCGTCGCTGTCGGCAATCCCGGCCTTGTCGATGGATCGATGATCAAGCCGGGCGCCGTCGTGATCGACGTCGGCATCAATCGCCTGCCGGGCGGCAAACTGGTCGGCGATGTCGATTTCGCCTCCGCGAGCCAGGTCGCATCCCGCATCACACCCGTGCCGGGTGGCGTTGGACGCATGACCGTCGCAATGCTGCTTGAGAATACGGTGACCGCAACCGAGCGCAGCGTCGGCATCGATTAAACCACGCGGCGTGGCAGCGCCCGCGCCGGATCATAAAACGGCAACCGCGTCACACTCGCGCGTGCGCCGCTGGGCAGCCTGACGAGCGAGCCGGGGCAGGCGTCTGCGGTGTGCACGAATCCCAATGCGAGTTCTCTGTTGAATAGAGGTGACCGGCACACACTGGTGATGATGGCGCCGCCGGCGTTTATGTGCGCTGCATTGCCAACATCCATCGCGGCGTAATTTTCCGGCAGCAATCCGACCAGCCGGCGCGATGGCGTGCGCCAGCGTTGCGCTTGCAAAGCTTGCGCTCCGCGAAAATCACGGCCATAAAAATCGACGCGCCGCGTCATGCCGAGCTCGGCTGGACTGACCCCTGACGTGAGTTCGTGGGTAAACAGAATATGACCGGCTTCGATGCGCAGCGTATCGATGGCGTCGAAGCCGCATTCCAGCAAGCCGGCGCCTTCGCCGGCAGTCAGCAGCGCCTGCCATAGTGCCGGTGCCGCCGCGTCAGCGATAACGAGCTCATAGCCGGTTTCGCCGCTGTAGCCCAGACGCGCGAGCCAGCATGCGTGCCCGCTGAAATCGAACTGCTTAAAACCGAAATACGGCAATGCAGGCAGGCACGTTTGCCCGAACGCGCGCTCGATGATGCCGCGGCTCGCACTGCCTTGGATGGCGAGGACCGCATGGAGCGAGGACAAATCCTTCACTGCGACGGCGAACGGGCCGGCCGCCTGCATGATTTCCGCGCAATCGCGGCGCCGTCCCACGAACAGCCAGTAATGATCCCGCTCGAGATGCCAGACAGTGGCGTCGATCATTACGCTGGCATCGTCGCGCAAGAGCAGGGTATAAGCGATGCGCCCGTGCGCCAGCTCGGTTAACGAGCGCGTTTGCAAACAGTGCAAAAAATCCAGGCTGCCAGCACCCGCGATTTCGACGCAGCCCATGAACGAGAAGTCGAACAGTCCCGCCGCGCGGCGTGTCGCCAGATGTTCGCGCTCGGCGCCCGAGAAGTATTGTGGTGTCGTGATCCCGGGTGCAACGTCGATGCCCGCAGCGCTACGCGTTGCCAGAAATTGCGAAAATGCCGACGAGGTCACCGGAACAAGCCCAGTTGGCGCGCGAGCAGACCGCAGCCGACCACAACGCACAATATCGCGACGAATTTGCGCAGCAGGTCGGCGTTTACCGCGTGCACGATGCGCGCTCCCACCAGCACGCCGGCAATCTCCAACAGCGTCACAGTCGCCGCCACGCTGAAATCGATAGCGCCGTACTTGAGATTGCCAAGCGTGCCGGCAATCGCCGCCACGATCTGCAGCACCTGGCTCGTGCCGATCGCGGTCAATGCCGGGAATCCGCACAGCACCATCAGCGGAACCGACAGTGCGGGGCCGCCGACACCGGTAAGCCCGGAGCCGAAACCGGCGATGGCGCCCAGCGCGAGCAGCAGCAGTCGTTGGGCCTGCGTGCGCCCGTGGAAGGCCGGCTGCGGTATGCCGTGCCAGCTTGCGAGCGTGTAAACGCCGGCGAAGATGATGACTGCCGCCAGCAGGATGCCGAGCACGCCGGGGCCGGTCAGCGAGTTGAGCCAGGCGCCGATGAACGCAAAGAACACCGCGCCCGCAAGCACCGGCCGCGTGATCGCCCAATCGATGCTGCCGCGGCGCTGGAACATGACCGTGCCGGTGACGCCGGTGAACGCGAAGGTGAAGAGCGCGGTGGCCATGGCGATGTGAATCGGCAGGCCGGCAAACGCGACCAGCGCCGGAATCAGCAATATGCCGCCGACGCCGACCGCACCTATCAGGGCGCCGACGCCGAACGCAGCCAACAGCAGCCACAGGAGATCAGGCAGAAGCGCCTCCACAAAAAATCAGGGGCATGTGTGCATGCCCCTGGGTCAGTTCGCGCATGATCTCATTCGGCGTCAGCCGGACGCAAATGACGTGAGATTGCCGGTAATGAGCGCGTTCAACTGCTGCATGAGCCTGAAGCCGAGGCTATGATCGGATTCCATCAGCAGCAGCAACTGGTCGCCGTTGATCGCCAGCACGCTGCACGGCGTGATGCAGAACGCGGATGCTATACGTTGCGGCGCCTGCTCGACCAATGCCGCCCAGCCGAACACTTCGCCGCGGCGGAGCACCTGGCCCGCGGCCGCGCGCCGGCTGCCGAGCCCGATGCTGAAACGCACCATGCCGTCCACCAGCACGTAGAAGTCGGTCGCGTCGTCGCCGATAGCGTAGATCTGGCTGTCCTGGCGGTAGTCTTCGACACGGCCGAGCGCCGCCACGCGCGCGCGTTGCGCCGGATCGAGTCCGGCGAAAAAAGCCGTGTCGGCGACGATCTCGTCGCCGCTGGGCGCAACGCTCGCGGTGACCGGCGAAGTCACTTCTTCCAGCCGATTTTGTCCTTGAATTTGTTCAGCTCGTCTTCTTTCATGAACACCGTGTGTTCCTTGCCCGGATAAATGCGCTTCCTGACTTCGTCGCGATAGTCGGTAAGGCCTTTTTCGATGATGGGCACAAGGTCGCAGTAGATCTTGGAATGGCGCGGCGTGTGTTTCTCATACAGGTGGAAGAGGTCTGAGCCGATGATATGCACGCCGTCGGAGGTGTTGCCCGAACCGAGGCTGATGACCGGCACCGGCAGCGTTTCGGTCAGATATTGCGAAACCTCGGAAGTGACGACTTCGGTCATGATCGAGAAGCAGCCGGCGTCGACAAAGGCCCACGCGTCATCGACCAGTTCCTTGGCACGGTCGGCGGTCTTGCCTTGCGCGGCGAAACCGCCGAGCTGCGGGATGCGCATCGGGCAGATGCCGATATGTCCCTGCACCGGAATGCCCGCCTTGACGATCGCCTCGATGTATTTGGCGTGGTGCTGGTTGCCTTCGCATTTCATGACTTCGGCACCCGCTTGCGACACATACTTGGCCGCGTTGTCCACTGACTGCTGCGCCGACAGATGGAAGCTCATGTATGGCATGTCGACCATGCGCAGCCCATATTGGGAGCCGCGCTTGACCGCCTGCGCCATGAACAGCACTTCCTCGAACGACACCGACGTCGTCGATTCGTGCCCGAACAACACCATGCCGCCCGTATCGGAGACGCACAGGATATCGATGCCGACGCGGTCCGCGATGATGGCGGTTTCGTAGTCATACACGGCGAGTTGCACGATAGGCTCGCCTTTCTTCTTCTTCTCCATCAATGTAGGGATGGTGACTTTCTTGCGCGCAGCGGGTTCGGCCATAATTTCCTCCTGTGATTTATTCTAAATAATTGCCAACGACTTTTATCCGTAAGCAAGCCCTATGCCAATGGTTTTCAAGGAAAATACGCTAAGTTTGCGAGGCTTGCCGCATTGTATTTCGTGGGTGCGCAAGACGGGTTTCCAAACGAAACGGCTATTGTTTCCAAAAGACCGCAGCGCGCGTGCACCCCGGGCGTCTAGGCGTGGGCGCGCGTTTTTGTACTACGGCCGGCGCGCGCGCCGCCGCGGAACAGGCCCCAGCGATTGCGCCGCACCCACAATGCCTTGCGGCCGATGCCGAGCATGGCCGCGAGTTCCTGTTCGCTGTAGCGGTCCTGATAACGTTTGACAAATGCGGCGATGTAATCCTCCACCGATAAGGCGGCCGCGAGCGTGTCCGCATCGGTCGCTGCCGACGCAGGCACTGCCGCTGCCGTATCCGGGGCGGAGAGGTCGGAGAAATCGCGCGCGGTGAGCGCCGGACCGTCGGCGAGGATGACGGCGCGCTCGATCACGTTTTCCAGCTCGCG
>JBDSSV010000446.1:0-2808 GCA_039928535.1 Burkholderiales bacterium | reverse complement strand
CGCTTGATCGCGCTCGCGTCTTCCATGCGGATCATCACGGTCGTCAGCAGATTCTCGAACACGCGCGGCGGCGCAAAATAGTAGGTAGGGCCCATTTCGCGCAGATCGGTCATCACCGTCTCGCTCGATTCAGGGCAATTGATGGTGAAGCCGGCGACCAGCCATTGCGCGTACGAAAATAGATGGTCGCCGACCCACGCCATCGGCAAGTACGACAGCATGCTGTCCGCGCTGGCCAGGTGGTCGAAGCCGGCACCGCCCTGTGCCGACACGATGAACGCATTGTGCGTCTGGCAGACGCCTTTCGGCTTGCCGGTGGTGCCCGACGTGTAGAGCATGATGCCGGTATCGGTCGCGCGGCCCAACGCGACTTCGCCGGCGTAGAACTGCGGATGTCCGGCATCGAACGCGCGCCCTCGTTCAGACAGCGCGTCATAGCTCATGAGCTGCGGCTGATCGTAGTGCCGCATGCCGCGCGGATCGTCATAGACGATGTGCCTGAGTTGCGGGCAGCGCGGCAGGATTTCGAGCAGCTTGTCGACCTGTTCCTGGTCTTCGACGATGGCGAACTGCGCGGCGGCGTCGTCGAAGACGTAAATCATTTCGTTGGCGACCGCGTCCTGGTACAGCGGTACTGGCACGCCGCCCAGCGACTGCGCCGCCGCCATCGCCCAGTACAGCCGCGGCCGGTTGTCGCCGATGATGGCGAGCGTGTCGCCGCGCTTGAAGCCGAGCGCCGCCAGTCCGCACGCGAGCGTCCTGACTTCTACGGCGACTTCGTCCCACGTCCACGTCTGCCAGATGCCGAGATCTTTTTCGCGTATCGCCGGCCGCCCACGCAGCCGCGCGGCATTCGCGAGCAGCAGGCGCGGAAACGTATCGGGTTGCGCTTGATGGTCCGGCATCCAGTCTCCGCCATACTCCCAGGAAACGCATCTTAGGGGTACCGATGCATCCCGGCAAGGCGCGCCTGCGCCGGTCGCTACATGTTGCGCCGGTATTGCCCGCCGACTTCGAACAGCGCCTGCGTAATCTGGCCGAGCGAGCATACGCGCACGGCGTTCATCAGCTCGGCAAATACATTGCCGTTCGCCATCGCAACTTCCTGCAGGCGCTCCAATGCCGCGGGCGCCGCCGCGGCGTTGCGCGACTGAAAATCGCGTAGCCGCTTCAGCTGACTTTGTTTTTCGTCAACGGTCGAGCGGGCGAGCTGGATGGTGTCGCCAGCCTCGACCGGGTGCGGATTGCGGAAAGTATTTACGCCGACGATGGGCAAGCTGCCGTCGTGTTTCATGGTTTCGTAATGCAGGGACTCTTCCTGGATGCGGCCGCGCTGATAACCGGTTTCCATCGCGCCGAGCACGCCGCCGCGCGCCGCCAGGCGCTCGAATTCGGTGAGCACCGCGGTTTCGACCAGGTCGGTCAGCTCTTCGATGATGAACGAGCCCTGGTTCGGGTTCTGGTTTTTGGCCAGTCCCCATTCGCGGTTGATGATGAGCTGGATCGCCATCGCGCGCCGCACCGACTCTTCGGACGGCGTGGTGATCGCTTCGTCATACGCGTTGGTATGCTGGCTGTTGCAGTTGTCGTAAACGCCGATCAGCGCCTGCAGCGTCGTGCGGATGTCGTTGAAGTCGATTTCCTGCGCGTGCAGCGAGCGCCCCGAGGTCTGCGTGTGGTACTTGAGCTTCTGGCTGCGCTCGTTCGCGCCGTACAAATCGCGCATGGCAACGGCCCAGATGCGGCGCGCGACGCGGCCAATTACAGAGTATTCGGGGTCCATGCCGTTGGAGAAGAAGAACGACAAATTGGGCGCGAAATCGTCGATCGCCATGCCGCGGGCGCGATACGCCTCGACGTACGTGAAGCCGTTGGCGAGCGTAAACGCGAGCTGCGAGATCGGGTTCGCCCCTGCTTCGGCGATGTGGTAACCGGAAATCGACACCGAATAGAAATTGCGCACCTCTTCGCGGGCGAAATATTCGGCGATGTCGGCCATCACTTTCAGCGAGAACTCGGTCGAGAACAAACAGGTGTTCTGGCCCTGATCCTCTTTAAGGATGTCGGCCTGCACGGTGCCGCGCACCGTCTGCAAAGTTGCAGTGCGGATTTCGGCGGCTTCGCGTGCTACCGGCGCGTGGCCGGATTTCTTTTCGAATGCGTCCAGCTGCTGGTCAATCGCCGTATTCAGGAACATCGCCAGTATGGTCGGCGCCGGACCGTTGATCGTCATCGACACCGACGTGTTCGGCGCGATGAGATCGAATCCGCCGTACAGCACTTTCATGTCGTCGAGCGTGGCAATCGACACGCCGGCATTGCCGACCTTGCCGTAGATGTCGGGGCGCTCGTGCGGGTCGCAGCCGTACAGCGTCACGGAATCAAAAGCCGTCGACAGGCGCGTCGCCTCAGCATGTTCCGACAGCATCCTGAAGCGCCGGTTGGTACGGAAGGCATCCCCTTCGCCCGCGAACATGCGCGTGACGTCCTCGTTCTCGCGCTTGAACTGAAAGACGCCCGCCGTAAACGGAAAATATCCGGGCAGGTTTTCACTCATGAGCCAGCGCAGGAGTTCGCCATGGTCCTCGAATCGCGGCAGCGCGATTTTTGGCACATGCGTGCCGGATAAGGTCGTCACCGTCAGTTGCGTGCGAATTTCCCGATCGCGAACTTTCACGACATGCTCGTCGCCCTTATATCCAGCGCGCACCTGCGGCCAACCGTCGAGCAGCGTCCTGCTGCGCGCTTCAAGCGCACGTTCGCGCTCGGCGATCAGCGCCTCGATCCTTGCTCCCTCCCCCGCGTGCG
>JBDSSV010000445.1:0-5089 GCA_039928535.1 Burkholderiales bacterium | reverse complement strand
CCGGCAATTCGATCCCCTGGCGGGCAGCGATCCTGGGGGCGTTCTGGATCGCCGGCCTCGGCGCCTCCGCGTTTGCCGCAAGCCGGCCCTGCATCAGGGCCGTCGTCAACTCCGGCGGCGCGCGCGTCCTCTGGATTTATCCCTTCAGCCGCACACGGCGCGACCTGCATCGCAGCGAACTCGACATTGCACAGATCGTTGAGTCGCGCGACGGCGATGGCGATCCTTACTTTTTCGCGCGGACGCATCTGCGCGGCGGTCCGGACGTCAACCTGTTCGAATCACAGAACCGCACGGCATGTGAAGCCGTTTGCATGAACTTCAACGCAGCACTGGGCGTCGTCGAGCCACACGCCTCGCGCTGAGCGCGACTGCAGCAGCGCCGAGCTACCCCGTCCGGCGGCGAAACTTCTGAAACCCCGCCGGCTTCAGCGGCGCCATGCGCTTGACCGCGCCGGCATTCACGATGACTTCACCGACGTAGAAATCGCCGCGCTTGTCGGCCCAGATGCCGTGGGGTGCGACGAAATTGCCAGCCAACACGGGATTTTCACCGCCAACCTGCGCGTAGATATTGGCATCGGGATCGCATACGGTCACACGCGCTATCGGTGAATGTCCGCACGGCGGATAAATCATCGTCTGGTCGTGCGCGGGTAGCGGACCTTCGGAGCGCTTCATCATGTAATTGTGAAAACCGCCTTCGGCGATGTGCAGCATGTCCTGATCGTCTATGAAAATGTCGTACGGGCGGTTGAGAAACGTCCACTCGCGCAGGTACTCGCCGTCGGGCTTGAATATCTGCACGCGCGAATTCTCGCGATCGGCGACGTAGACGAGGCCCGCGCTGTCCACCGCGATACCGTGCGGCAACATGAACTGGCCGGGGCCTCTGCCGGGCTCGCCCCACGAGAAGAGCAGCTTGCCCTCCTTCGAAAACTTGTGCACGCGCGCGTTGCCGTAGCCGTCGGCGATGTACATATCGCCATTCGGCAACACTGCCACATTCGTCACGCGATGAAAGGGCCCCGCCGCGTGCTTGACCGGGCTCACGCCGATCTTGTATCCCGTGTCGGCGCCCTTGCCCGATTCCCCGAGCGTCATGAGCCGGGTGCCGTCGGGCCTGAACTTGTGCACCGTGTGGTCTTTGTCATCCGCGAGCCACAGGTTGTCTTCGTGATCGATGAAGATGCCGTGCGGACTCTTGAACATGCCCTCGCCCCACGCGCTCAGAAACTTGCCTTCCTTGTCGAATATGATTATCGGGTACTTGCCCCGATTGAACACGTAGACGAGATCGTGCGAATCGCACGCGACGCCGGCGACTTCGAAGAAACTCCAGCCATCGGGCATCTGCTCCCAGCCTTTGATTACTTCGTATTCGATTTTGTGCGGGCCAACGGCCATGGTGTGCCTTTCAAAAACAATAGATTTTTTATGCGGCTGCGTTTCGCCGAATTTTATTTTCGCTGCGCTTCGATTTCCCTGATCAGCGTGCCCCACTTTTCGGTTCCGCCGCGCAGGTCTTCGCCAGTTCAGTTGGGACCGCCGGAAACACGTCGCCGCCGAGGTTCAGAAAGCGCTGGCGGACTTCGAGTTGCTGCAAGGCTTTGGCAATCTCCGCATGCAGTGGCGATGACGGCAACGGGCGTGCGGGTATAGAAAGGTCAGGCGCGCAGGTTCTTGTTGAAGAAGTCCACCGTGCGCTGCCATGCGAGCTTGGCCGCGGCTTCGTCGAAACGCGGCGTCGTGTCGTTGTGGAAGCCGTGGTTCACGTTCGGGTAGATGAATGCTTCATAGCGAATATTGTTCGCCTTCAGCGCGGCTTCATACGCAGGCCAGCCCGCGTTGATGCGCTCGTCGAGCCCGGCGTAGTGGATCAGGAGCGGCGCCTTGATTTTCGCGACGTCTGCCACCGCCGGCTGCACGCCGTAGAAAGGCACCGCGCCGCCGAGATCGGGCAGGCGCGTCGCCAGCATGTTGGCAATGCCGCCACCGAAGCAGAAGCCGACCGCGCCGATCTTGCCGGTGCATTCCGCGCGCGCCTTGAGAAATTGTGCGCCGGTCACCAGATCTTCCGTGCGCTTGGCGGCGTCGAGCGTCGCAAACGCTTTGACCGCGGCTTCTTCATTGCCCGGATAACCGCCCAACGGCGTCAATGCGTCCGGCGCGAAGGCAACGAAATTGAGCAGCGCGAGCCGGCGAGTGACGTCTTCGATATAGGGATTCAGGCCACGATTCTCGTGGATGACGAAGACGCCGGGCAGCTTGCCACTCGCGTTGGCGGGTTTTACGAGATAGCCGCGCATGGTGCCCGAACCCTGCGGCGACGGGTAGGTTATGTATTCCGTCTTAATGCGTGCGTCATCTTTGGGTACCTGCTCCGCCCACGCGAAATTCGGCTTGAGACTTTCGAGCATAGCAGCAGCGGTGAAGCCGCCGACCGCGTACTTGCCCGCGTTGTCGAGAAACTCGCGCCGGCTCATTCTGCCGTGGACATAGCCATCGAAAAGGTTAAGAACTTCCTGCGGAAAATCGCTGGCTTTCTTGCGTTCCATGGGAGAACCCTCTTTCAAAGTGAGAAATACAACCCGATGTCAAACAGCAGCAATGCTGCTTGCTGAAGCCAGTTTGGCGTCTGCATCCAGCAACGCCTGCTTCACAAGCGACGGCAACATCGGGGTGCGACGGATGCGCACCCCGGTCAGCTGGAATACCGCATTGGCGATCGCGGGCGCGACCAGCGGGGTTGCCATCTGACCGGCGCCAGTCGGGTGGTTGTCGGTCGGCATCAGCTTAATGTGCATTTCCGGCAGATCACGCATGCGCGGGACCTCGTAGTCGTAAAAATTCGATTGCCTGACGACACCGTCTTCCATGGTGATGCGCTCGGTCAGCGCCAGGCCGAGTCCGTAGACGATCGAGCTCTCGGACTGCGCGATCACATTATCGGGCTGCACGGCGATGCCCGGATCGATCGTCAGCCAGATCTGATGCACGCGGATCCGTCCGCTGGCGCGCTCGACCGACACCTCGGCGACGGCGCCGAGCTGGGTGCCGCTGTAATCGCAATACGCGAATCCCAGGCCGCGGCCCTCCCGCTTGCGCCCCCAGTCCGCCATTTTGGCAACCGCTTCAACCACGTCGCGTCCGCGCGGTGTGTTTTTCAAAAGTTCCAGGCGCAACGCGACGGGATCGATACCGCGCTTGGCCGCTACTTCATCGAGGAACACTTCGCTCGCGAACTTATTGGGGCCGACGCCGATCGCGCGCAGCGACGACGTTCGGATGCCCGTCTCCTGCGAGATCTGCTCGGCGAGACGATTGGGAATATCGTAAGTCTTCAACTCGGTGCCGCGCATCGCGATGTTGTCGAGTCCTTTCGAACTCGCATTGCGCACCGGGTCTTGGAATGCGAGCACCTGGTCGCACGCTATTCGCTGATGGAAAGCGACGATGTGTCCAGCGCCGTCGAGCCCAGCGCGCAAGTAGTGCGCATAAAGCGGGCGGAACCGGCCGTTCTTGACGTCGTCCTCGCGCGTCCACAACACCTTGACCGGCCTTTTGGCCTCCTTCGACATCAGCACTGAATCGATCACGAACTCTTCGTCGCGATGACCGCGCCGCCCAAAGCCGCCGCCGAGCAGCATGCCGTGGAAGGTGACGCGCTCATGCGCAATTCCCAATGCTTTGGCGACCGCGGTCACCGCCATGGTCTGGCTTTGCGTACCGCACCAGATTTCGACCGCATCTCCCGCTGGTGACACCGCAGCGACGGAGTTCAGCGGCTCCATCTGCGCATGATAGGCATAGTCGCAGCGATACTCGCCTTCGACCACGGTCTGCGCCAGCGCCAGCGCGGCGTGCGCATCGCCGACTTTTTCCCAGGCAAGACCAGCGCGCGTTAAATCCCGTGCCGCGGCGGCAAACGGCTCGTAGGCGGCGGCATCCGAATAGCCCCACGCCCTGGCGTTGCGCGACCAGGTGACCTTGAGCGCGTTCTTGGCCTTGAATGCGGCCCACGGCGTCTCGGCAAGCACGCCTACCCCGTACGGCAGGCGCACCGTCCGGATGACGCCCTCGACGGCGCGCGCTGCGGCATCGTCGATCGTTTCAGGAGCACTGCCCTCGACCGGCGCACGCAGTATGGCGCCGTAAATCATGCCGGGCAGCTGCACGTCGATACTGTATTGCGCGGAGCCGTTGACCTTGCCCGGCACGTCCACCCGGCCAACGTCCTTACCGATAAGCCGGAACTCGCTCGTCTTCTTAAGCTGATTGGGCTTGATATCGGGTGCCTTGGCCGGGATCTCCGCGAACGCCGCGATCTCGCCGTAGCCGATGCGCCGTCCCGATTTCGCGTGTACCACCGTGCTCGGCTCAGTTGTAAGCTCCGCCACCGGCACGCCCCATTGGCGCGCGGCGTTGTCAAGCAAAACCTGCCGCACCTGGGCGCCAAAAAGCCGCATGTTTTTAAAGTAGCCGGTCACCGTCGCGCTGCCCGCGGTGTATTGAAGGTTGCCAAATTGTGGATTGCCGTAAATCGCATCGCTCGCTGGCGACGGCACGATGCGCACCTTGGCCCAGTCTGCATCGAGTTCTTCCGCGAGTATCAAAGGCAGCGAAGTTAATGAACCCTGCCCCATCTCTGCGGCCGGCGACATGATTGCGATCGTGCCGTCGGTCGATATCGTCACCCACGGGTTGAGCGTTACATCCTTGACTGCGGCATTGGCGTTCGCCGCCGCGAACAGCGACGGCACGCCGACCGCGACACCGAACGTGAGGCCTGCCGCGCCCGTCATCAAACGGCGGCGATTGAGATCGATGCGTTCGATAGAAGCGTTATTCCCGCGCAGCCCGCAATTCAGAAACGTACTGTTAACTTTTTCCATTTTCACACCGCCTTCGACGCGCGTTCAACCGCTTTCACGATGCGTGCGTAAGTGCCGCAGCGGCAGATGTTGGTGCTCATGTGCTCGACAATCTGCTCGCGCGTCGGATGCGGGTTCGTTTTGAGGAGATCGGCCGCGCGCATGATCTGGCCCGACTGGCAGTAGCCACATTGCGGCACCTGCTCGGCAAGCCA